>CALXGF010000217.1 GCA_944387735.1 uncultured Oscillospiraceae bacterium | reverse complement strand
GAGTTAGAAGCTCAAGTTTTATAAGTTGGTTACTATAAACCGATGCTAAAAAGCATACAAACTTGTGAAATGGTCAATAAGAGTAGTAAAAGTAATCTTTGCTATATAGACTCTCAAAATCCATTTGTGCCGTAGCGCCGGCGGGGCCGGTGCGCAGATATGGCTGTATCAAGGCGGGTTGTGCTTTCAGGCATGGCCCGCTTTTATTATTTGGGCCGGGGGGAACTTTTATGAAAAAAATCATCGAGCTTAAAAACATCACCAAGTCCTTCGACGGCGAAGTGGTCCTGGACAATGTGAGCCTGGACATTTACGATAATGAGTTCATAACCCTGCTGGGTCCTTCCGGCTGCGGCAAGACTACCACTCTCCGTCTCATCGGCGGATTTGAGACTCCCGATGAGGGAGACATTATTTTCATGGGTGAGAATATAAACGATGTGCCCCCCTACAAACGCAACGTGAATACCGTATTCCAGCGCTATGCGCTCTTCCCCCATCTCAATGTCTTTGAGAACGTGGCTTTCCCCCTGCGGGAGAAGAAGCTGCCCAAGGCGGAAATAGACGCCAAGGTGCGGGAAATGCTCTCCCTGGTGGCCCTCACCGGTTTTGAGCAGCGCAGCGTCACCAGCCTCTCCGGCGGCCAGCAGCAGCGGGTGGCCATTGCCCGGGCCCTGGTGAGCCAGCCTAAGGTGCTGCTTCTGGATGAGCCTCTGGCTGCCCTGGATCTGAAGCTTCGTAAGGATATGCAGCAGGAGCTGAAAAAGATACAGAAAGCCACGGGCATAACCTTCGTCTTTGTAACCCATGATCAGGAGGAAGCCCTCTCCATGTCCGACACTGTGGTTGTTATGTCCGAGGGCCGCATCCAGCAGATAGGCACTCCCATCGATATCTACAACGAGCCGGAAAACGCCTTTGTGGCCGACTTCATTGGGGAGAGCAACATCGTGGACGGCATAATGCTCTCCGACAAAAGGGTGGCCTTTTCCGGACATATCTTTGAATGTGTGGACTCCGGCTTCGGTACCAAGGAGCCGGTGGACGTGGTGGTTCGCCCCGAGGACGTGGATATCGTCGCCGAGGAAAAGGGGATGCTGAAGGGCGTAGTCACCTCCGTCACATTCCTGGGGGTCCATTACGAGATAATCGTGGACATCAACGGCTTCAAGTGGATGATACAGACCACGGACTTTGTGGACGTTGACGAACACATCGGCCTGTTTATCGAGCCCGACGCCATACACATTATGAAAAAGTCCCAGTACTCCGGTATGTTTGGAGACTATTCATCCTTCTCCAATGAGCTGGACGAGCTGAGCGATGCGGAAAGTGAGAGCGAGGAATGAAAAGAAACGCTCCAAGCCAGCGCAGCCTGCTCCACAAGCTGGTGCTGGCCCCCTATTCCATATGGGCGGCTCTGTTTATCCTGGTGCCTCTGGCCTTTGTGGCCTACTACGCCTTTACCGATTCCGATTTCAACTTCACCTTTGAGAACATCAGCCGCTTCTTTACCGCCACCTCCATGATAAGCGACGGTGACAGCACCAGAGAGGTATACACTTACCTGCTGATCTTTGTCCGCTCCCTGAAGCTGGCCGTAATATCCACCTTCATCTGTTTGCTTATGGGCTATCCCATGGCCTACATCATGTCCCGTGCCAGCAGCCGCGCCCAGAAGGTGCTGGTGACTCTCATCATGATACCCATGTGGATGAACTTTCTCATCCGCACCTATGCATGGATGACCATCCTCCAGGACACCGGCATCCTTAACGGGCTGCTGGGCTTCATCGGTCTTGGTCCGGTACATATCATCGGTACCGAGTCCGCAGTGGTCATAGGCATGGTCTATGACTATTTCCCCTATATGATACTGCCCATCTATTCCGTTATGGCCAAGATGGACGTTAAGCTACTGGAAGCTGCCCGCGACCTGGGCTGCAACAGTTTCGGCGTTCTTCGCCGGGTGATCTGGCCTCTGAGTCTGCCGGGAGTCATCTCCGGCATTATCATGGTGCTCATCCCCTCCATCAGCACCTTCTACGTCTCCCAGAAGCTGGGCAACGGCAAGTTCTACCTGATAGGCGACGCCATCGAGGGCCAGTATGTGGCAAACAACCTCCACTTTGCCGCCGCCATCGCCTTTATACTCATGGTCATTTTGCTGGTGTGCATGGCCTTCATGCAGCGTTACGCCAACAAAAAGGCTGTTGTGGCATGAGAGAGGAGTGAAGGAAATGAAACCTGCTTCCAAGGTCTTTACGGCCCTGATAATGATATTCCTCTTTGCCCCCATAGTCATCCTCCTGGTCTTCTCCTTCAACGAGGCAAAGAGCCTCTCAGTGTTTTCCGGCTTTTCCTTCTACTGGTACGGGGAGTTGTTTAGGGATTCCGAGACTCTCAACGCCGTGAAGAACACTCTGGTGCTGGCGGTTTGCGCCGCCTCTATCTCCACCATTATGGGCACTGCCGCCGCCGTGGGAATAAACAAGCTGCGCAACCGCTACCTCCATGCGGTGATGGATACCGTCACCAATATTCCCATGATAAACCCGGAGATAATCACCGGCATATCCCTGATGCTGATGTTTGTGTTCGTGGGCCGGCTCTTCGGCGCCGCCACCAGCCTCAGCTTCTGGACCATGCTCATAGCCCATGTGACTTTCTGCCTGCCCTATGTTATTTTGCAGGTACTTCCAAAGCTTCAACAGATGGACGCCTCTCTGCCGGAAGCGGCCATGGACCTGGGCTGCACTCCCCTGCGGGCCTTTTTTAAGGTGGAGATTCCGGAGATACTGCCGGGCATCATAACCGGTCTCATCATGGCCTTTACCCTGTCCCTGGATGACTTTGTCATCAGCTATTTCACTGCGGGCAACGGTTTCCAGACCCTGCCCATCCGCATATACAGCATGACCAAGAAGACCGTCACCCCTAAGATGTACGCTCTGGCTACCATCATTTTCTTTGTTATCCTGGCGCTGCTGCTTATTTCCAATCTCTCCGATACGGACAGCAGCCGGGCTATAAAAGCCGCAAGGCAAAAACGCAAAAACCTTAAAGCACAAAACTCTATCTGATTCAGGAGGTAAACCCATGAAAAAAATCCTTATCCTCATCGCCGCAATCGTTTTCTTTGCCATCATGCTCAGCGCCTGCGGCAGCTCCGACCAGCTGACATTGAACGTCTATAACTGGGGCGAGTATATCTCCGACGGCTCCGAGGGCTCTTTTGACACCATACGGGAGTTTGAAAGCTGGTATGAGGAGACCTACGGTCAGCCTATCAAGGTCAATTACGACACCTATGCCAGCAATGAGGATATGTATAACAAGATATCCAGCGGCGCCGTCAGCTACGACGTCATTATTCCCTCCGACTATATGATAGCCCGCATGAAGGATGAGGGCTTGCTCCTGCCCCTGAACTTTGACAATATCCCAAACTATCAATACATTGACGAGAGCTTCCGCAGCCTCTACTATGACCCCAATGACGAGTACTCCGTGCCCTACACTTACGGCGTGGTGGGCGTTATCTACAATGCAAACGTGGTGGATGAGGCCGACGCCAAGGGCTGGGACCTGATGTGGAACGAGAAGTACGCCGGCAATATCCTTCAGTTCAACAACTCCCGTGACGCCTTTGCCACCGCTCAATACAAGCTGGGTATCGATGTGAACACCACCGACACCGCCCAATGGGACGCCGCCCTGGAGGAACTGAAGACCCAGGCCCCTCTGGTAAAGAGCTATGTCATGGATGAGATATACAACATGATGGAGTCCGGCGAGGCCGCCGTGGGCGCCTACTATGCCGGAGATTACTTCACCATGCTGGATGCCCAGGCCGAGAACGTGGACCTGCGCTTCTACTATCCCGACCCCACCAACTACTTTGTTGACGCCATGTGCATCCCATCCTGCTGCCAGAATCAGGAGCTGGCTGAGATCTTTATAAACTACATGCTCTCCGCCGAGCCCGCTATCGCCAACGCCGAGTACATATACTACGCCTCCCCCAACTCCCTGGTTTATGAGGACGAGGGTTATCTGGAGGATATAGGCGAAGAGGCCGTGGCTATCCTCTACCCCGGTGTGGAGGATTTCTCCCAGCTCTACAACACCTATGCCTACCGCAATCTGGATACCGACACTCTGGACTACATCAACACTCTTTGGGAAAATTTGAAGATAAATTGAGTTTTAATTTGAAATTAGACTTGACAGTTTTAATTGACTGTGCTAAAGTGACAGCATCAAACCGTTGAGGAAGAGTAAGTAACCTGAGTGTAAGGTCTCAGCGAGCCGCCGTTGGTGTGAGGGCGGTACCGGCAGCACAGGCGAATGGGCTTCTGAGGGCGAGCCGAACCCCTTCAGGGCAGTAGGCGAGACGGAGTCTGCGTCTCCGTTAAGAAAGCGCGGCATATGAAAACGTATGCGCTGAGTGGATGCGGCTTTGCCG
>CALXGF010000216.1 GCA_944387735.1 uncultured Oscillospiraceae bacterium | reverse complement strand
TATATTCATTCCGCCGGATATGAAGGCAATGGCTTCATTCTCATTCATGGATTTGATACGCTCAAAGTTGGTGGGCTTGTGATTACCCGCCACTTCCTCTTCACCATAGCTGCGTCCTTCAATATATCCGCAGTCGTAGCACATGTGCAGGTCGTATTTCCTATGGCTGTCAACATACATTTCACTTCCGCAGCGGGGGCACTTCATATTGATCTCCTCCTTGATTAATTCCGTCTGTCCCTTAAAACTTTGTTTGTTATTTATCTAGCATAGTTAAAATAGCACTTTGTTAATTAAAAGTCAATACCTGACTGTCAATTTTTTATAGTTTTTCTATTGTCATTTTGTATAAACTTACAAGGCTATTGTTGATAAAATATAGGGCAGGCCAAAAAAATGGTCTGCCCTATATACAAATTGCCATATAGATTTTAACGCTTTTGTTTTGAAAAAGGGCGCTATTGTCGTTGCTTGAGCCTTAATTTCAATTTAAAGTACAGCTCCGCATTTTGTCTAATATCCCCAGGTTCTGAGTTCCCAGTCCCCGCCTTTATCCCTGGTCAATACCCACATCCATCTGCTGTATGTGCTGTTGGGATTCAAGCTGCCGTCTCCTCCGCCGGAGTCCACCTCAAAGCTGGAGAGGAGCACCACGGCCTCCTCAGCCTGGTATTGCTGCGCCCAGTCTTCACTCTGCTTCAGGGAAAAATCCTCATCGTACTTTAGCTCAGTTAGGCTGCAGCCTTTAAACTCCCTGCGGAAAGTTTTCTCTACTATGTCCATCATCTCTTCTATTTCCCCTTGGGAATAGATGCTGCTCTCCCCAACTATATGTTGAATCCGGCTGGTATCTCCCCCGCCCGGCAGCAGCCGGGAGAGCGTCCCAGCCAAGGCTATAAGTATGAGCAGTATCCACAGTCTAAGCCTTTTTACATTCTTCATCAGCCAGCCTCCTTGTTTTTTTATTTTAACATATACTTTTCTCCCGTTCAAGGCACTGGACAAGGAGTCTCGCATAGGGTAAAATCTGGATATACAAACTTAAGGATAAAGGAGATCCAGCATGCGATATATAGAGGTGTCTGTAAACACTCCGGCAGAAAAAATCGACCTGCGCTGCCAAGAGATGGCGGACATGGGAGCCGGCGGTTTTGTTATCGAGAACGAGGAGGATTTCCGGAACTTTCTGGAAAACAATCATCAGTACTGGGACTATGTGGACCAGGAGCTGGAGGATAAATTCAAGGGCCTCAGCCGCATAAAATGCTACCTCACAGACGACGCCGAGGGGCAGGATATACTCAGGAAAATCAAAGCTGCCTACGGCGATATTCAGACCGCCTTTGTGGAGGACAGCGACTGGGAAAACAACTGGCGGGAATACTATAAACCCATCCCCGTGGGGGAAAAGTTAGTGGTAGTCCCGGAATGGGAGGAGATACCCGAGGGCGGCCGCCTGCCTCTGCGCCTTGACCCGGGACTTATCTTCGGCACCGGGAGCCATGCCACCACACGCATGTGTCTGGCGGCTCTGGAAAAGTTCTCCGCTCCCGGAGTAAAGGCGCTGGATTTGGGCTGCGGCAGCGGAATATTGGGAATAGGCGCCCTTATCCTAGGCTGCGACAGCTGCCTGGGCGTGGACGTAGATCCCAAGGCCCCGGAGGTGGTCATGTCCAATGCCGCTCTCAACGGCATCGGTCCGGACAGAATGACCGCCTGTGCCGGTGACATTATTGCCGACAGCTCCCTGCAAAAACGCCTGGGGAGCGGCTATCAGCTTGTCTTGGCAAACATAGTTGCGGATGTGATAATTCCCCTGTCCAGGGTAGTGCGCCGCTTTATGGCGGAGGGGGCGGTGTTCATCTGCTCCGGGATAATAGAGAACCGCTGGCCGGAAACCAGGGCTGCGCTTGAGGCCAATGGCTTTGAGATACTGGAGCATCATTCGGAGGATGAGTGGCATTGCTTTGTCTGCCGTTGAGTCGAGCAAAGGCGGAAATAGATACAGGGAGCAAAAAGACAGAGGGGACGGAAACATATCCGGCCCTCCGTCTTTTTCATATATCTCAGGGGTTCATGGTGTAGTTGGGCGCTTCCTTTGTGATGTAGATATCGTGGGGGTGGCTCTCCTTGAGGCCGGCGCTGGTGATACGAACAAACTTGCTGTTGGTGCGCAGCTCCTCAATATTGTGAGCGCCGCAGTAGCCCATACCGGAACGCAGACCGCCCATCATCTGGTATATGGTCTCAGACACGGCTCCCCGGAAAGGCACACGGCCTTCCACGCCCTCGGGAACCAGCTTCTTGTTGTTGGTCTGGAAATAGCGGTCCTTGGAGCCCTTTTGCATGGCGCCCAGGCTGCCCATGCCGCGGTACACCTTGAACTGACGGCCCTGGTAGACCTCCATATCGCCGGGAGCTTCCTCGCATCCTGCCAGCATGGAGCCCATCATAACCACCTTTGCGCCGGCGGCTATGGCCTTAACGATGTCGCCGGAGTACTTTATGCCGCCGTCGGCAATGACGGGGATACCGTACTTATCCCCCATTTCAGCGCACTGAAGCACGGCGCTGACCTGAGGTACGCCTATACCGGCCACAATGCGGGTAGTGCAGATGGAACCGGGGCCAATACCCACCTTGACGCAGTCTGCGCCGGCCTTTATCAAAGCCTCGGTGGCCTCAGCTGTGGCCACGTTGCCGGCTATCAGCTGGATGTCGGGGAACTTGTCCTTCACTCGTCTTACACAGTTCATAATATTTGCGGAGTGGCCGTGGGCGCTGTCCAGCACCAGCA
>CALXGF010000215.1 GCA_944387735.1 uncultured Oscillospiraceae bacterium | reverse complement strand
GGGATCAGGTACTCCTCCCCTATCTTATCCGCTATGTACCGGCGCACCTTATACTTGTCCACCAATACGGTATACAGAGGTTTTCTGTCATACAGCTTCAGCCACTGGAGCTTTTCATTATAGGTCTCAGGTTTTTCCAGGTTCAGGGAATAGCCCATTTTTGCCCGAAAGGCCAATTTTAAATAGAGCTTGTCCGGCAGCCAGTCCAGCATATGGCGGTTGTCAAAGAACTTGAATATTCTCTCCCTGCTGGTAAAAAAATCCAGTACGTCCTTCATTCCTCTGTATTCCATGTCAGTCTCCTATCACGCTTTCCACGTACTGCCGCCACTGCTCAAAGACGGCCTCAGGGCGAAAGCTCCCCGCCCGCCGCCGGGCCGAGTCTCCCATCTTCCGCCGTTTTTTCTCGTCTCTCAGCAGTTCCAGCATTGCCCCCGCCAGAGCCGCCTCATCCCCCACCGGGATCAGGCATCCGTTGACGCCCTGGTCTATCACGGACTCCGGTCCGCCGCAGGGGCAGGCGGTGGATATGCAGCACAGCCCGGCGGCCATTGCCTCCAGCAGAGCATTGGGCATGCCCTCATAGTCGGAAGGCAGGACAAAGAGTCCGGCTCCGGCCAGGACCTCAGGCATATTCTCCGAGGCGCCCATGAGCCTTATACGCTTTTCCATATTCAAAGAGGCTATGAGCTTCTCCAGCTCCCCTCTCAGTTCCCCCTCGCCGTAGATGCGCAGCTCCTGCTCTACCTGGGAGGCAATGGAGGCATAGGCCCTTATGAGCATGGCCTGATTCTTCTGCCCAGTCAGCCGCCCGGCGGTCATAACATAACCCTCCGGCTTTGCCCCGGTCCCGGCAAAAAAGCTGCCGTCCACCTGGTTCATTATGACCCCGGACTTTTTTTGCAGCCGGTGTGGAAACCAGGCCCTGGCCTGCTCCGTCTGAAACACGCAGCCCGCAGCCATGGGCAGCAGCAGCTTTCCTATCAGCCGCCCCAGCCGCCCGGCGTACTCCCGCTCCGGGTCGTTTCTTACGGAGACGATAACTTTTACCGGAAGAAAGGCGGAGGCCAGGACGGAGCGGAAATTGGGCTCGGCCATGAAGGATATAAGGGCCTGGGGCTTATATTTCTTTATCAGTCCTCTCAGGGCTTTTATCCGGCTGAGATTCCTTTTCAGTCTGGACTGAGCAATCTGCCGCCGCTCTATGGAGATGCGCTCCACCCCCTCCGGCACCGGGTACTCCCAGTCGTCCACGAAGCTGGTGACCAGCACCGAGCGCCAGCCGGCTTCTGCAAAACGCTTCGCCAGCTGGAGCATCACCCGCTCCGCTCCCCCGTCGTGGATGGCATTTATATAAAACATCAGGGTCTTATTTTCCATAGAGCCCTACTTCCCGCTCAACTTCTTTCTCACGCCTCTCATTGTGAAGTAGCCAAGGCGCAGCAGCTTGTCCCCCAGATCCTCCCGGCGCTTTGTCTGACCCTTGGGATAGGGCACGAACTCCCCTTCATGGACTCTCAAAAAGCCCTCCAGCTCCAGGAAGTCCTCCTCTCCCATCACATTTGGGTGATAGCAGAAGGTCACCCAGTCCAGATTCAGCTTCCTGGCCCGGCCGGTCTGCTGGGGCACGAAGGTAAAGCCGTATTTATTATATGGAGCTCTGGCCACGGTATCGCTTATACTGCGGATATCGCTGCACTCCAGCAGAGCCCGGAGAGTGTCCTTGTCAAAGGTATGGGATGGGGCGATAAAGGCCGCAGGCTTTATGCCCTGGGCATTGAAGACCTCCATACCCGCCTCTATTTTTTCCTTCTGTTTTTCCAGAGGCAGCCCGGCAAACTCCGAACGCTGATGCACCGGGTTTATCCCTCCGTCCCTGGTGAGATATACATGCTGCCAGCCGTGGAGGGCCATGGCCCAGCCCCGGCTCTGCCAGGCTCTGGCCCTATCCCAGAAATCCGGGTCCTCCGGGTACCGCTCCATCTGAGGGTCCCGGCAATCCGGGATGATGCCCACTATGGGTTTTACGCCGTAGGCGTTGAGAAGGTCTTCCATCCGCTGCCATTTGTCCCGGTCATGCCGGGGGCAGGCGTCGTCCAGACGCATTATATATCTGCTCATCTATTGGCCTCCCTGTAAAGTTTTTCATACAGCCGGCTCAGCCGGTCAGCACTGTCGTTTATATCGTAGCCTGCGCAGACTATGTTCTCTCTCACGTCCCGGCGGGGCAGGGGCTTTGCCAGCTCCGCAGCCCAGAGGCCGGGGTCTTCTATACTCAGACGGCGAACCAGGGGCGAGATATCCACTTCCGCGCTTATCCTGTCGGATATCAGGCAGGGCAGGCCTGCGGCCTGGGCCTCCATCACCGTCACCGGCAGCCCCTCCCACTTGGAGGGGAAGGCCAGGACGTCCATGGCCCACATCAGCTCCGCCACGTCGCTGCGGTTGCCCAACAGCAGCACGTGATTTTTCAGACCCAGTTCGCTTATTCTTCTTTCTATCTCCGGTCTCAGTTCCCCGTCCCCCGCCAGCAGCAGCAGGGAGTCCGGCCGTAGATTCCGCAGAGCGGCAAAACAGTCCAGCAGAAAGACGTGGTTCTTGGCCTCGTGGAAACGGCCCACATGGCCCACCACCAGCTTGTTCTCCGCCCCCAGCTCCTTCCGGTAACGGCGGCGGGTCTCCTCATTAAAGGCAAAACCGGCGGTGTCCACCCCGTTTTTCAGGATGTAAAAGTTCTCCCCACGGCATGCCCGCTCCCCATAGAGCCAGACTCCCGCCTCTCTGGTGCAGCTCATAAGCACGTCCGCCTGATATCTCAGCGGATATTGCAGAGCCATCTTGACCAGGGAACTAAGGCCGCTGCCGTTGGAGGTGGAGTGGCTGTGGATAATGGTCTTCAGGCCGTTTCTCTTTGCCGCCGGCAGATACAGGGAGGCATAGCTGCGCACATGGGAGTGGAGTATCTTATACTCCGGGCGCCCTTTAAAGAAGCTGTCCCAGCTGCGGCGTATCTCCCCCACATTCCCGTGGAAGCCGGGCATGGTATATATCCTGCCCCCCAGCTCTCTCACCTGGGCGGCATAGTCGTCCCTGTCCGGGTGGTCAAGAATGAAGTCAAATTGTATCCGCTCCCGGTCCATATGCCTGTACAGGTTCATCACCAGGGCCTGGGAGCCGCCCATCTCCAGGGCGCCTATCATTTGCAGAACTCGGATCATGTCTCCAGCTCCCGCAGGTATTTGTCAATGACTATATCCCTATTGAATTCCCTGGCCACCTTCTCATGGCCCCGCAGGCCCATCTGCCGCTTTTCCTCGTGGCTGAGGCTGAGGAACTGCTCCGTTTTCTCTATGAGAGAGGCGGCGTCACCCCGGCGGAAAATGTAGCCGTTCACTCCATCTTCCACCACATCCACGGAGCCGTTCACATCGGAGGCTATGCAGGGTCTGCCGGTGGCGGCAGCCTCCAGCAGCACATTAGGCACTCCCTCTCCCCCAAGGGAAGGCAGGATGAGGCAATGGCAGTATCTCAGCCAACGGTCTATATCCTCCTGAAAGCCCAGGTACTCCACCACGTCTATGGCATTATAGTGCTCCACCATCTGCCGGGACTTCTCATCCTCGGTAAATCCGGCAATATAGAACTTTGTGTTGGGTATAAGTTCCCTTATCACCCTTGCACATTCCAGGTATTCGTCTATGCCCTTTACAGCCATGACCCGGCCCGCATAGATAAAGCGTATTTCCTCTTCCCCCGGCAGCTCCGTAAAGCTGTGCTGGCTGAGATTCACCCCTGAGCCGGGCAGCAGGTCATAGTTATTCTTCACCATACCGTGGCGGATGAAGTAGTCCCTGTCCCCTGTGTTTTGGAAAAATACCTTATAGCACTTTCTTATGGACATCCGATATAGCTGGCGCACCAGTTTGGCCAGTATGCTCTCTTTTAAAAAGGTAGCTCCGGTGCCGGTAATGTTGCACAGCTGCTTCAGCCCCAGGGCATTGGAGGCCATGCTGCCGTAAATATTGGGCTTAATGGTGTAGCTGAAGATGATATCGGGCTTCAGCTCCGACATCATCTTTTTATAGCGTCGCACCAGCTTTATATCCTCTGCGGGATTCATGCCCCGGCGGGACATCGGCGTATCTATCATGGTGCAGCCCAGGCTCTCAAAATAGCTGTTGCGCTCGTCATGGGGAGATGAGATGTACACCTGGTGCCCCCGGGCGCAGAGCTTAGCCACCAATTCCCGGCGGAAGGCATATATGGTTATGTAATGGTTGGACAGAATAAGAATCTTTTTAGGCATGTCAGCCCTTCCTCTGCTGTAAAAATTCCTTTACCTCCCGCTCCAGCCCCTCATTGAAGCTGGCGGGCTCATAGCCGAAGTCCTCCGTAGCGTCTGCATGGGAGAAGTTTCTGTCCTCTCCCAGGCGCAGTACCTTTTCCACCAGGTCCACCCGGCCGCCGCTGAGAAGCTTCACGGTCTTTGCCCCGAAAACTCCCAGGCCCATGGGCAGGCTGATAAAGCGGGGCTTCTTGCCCATGTACCTTGCAATCAGCTCCAGCAGCTCGTGGATGCTCAGTTCCCGCTCTCCGCTTATATTATAGCTGAGCCGGGGCAGCCTTTCTACCATGGCCGCTTTGTAATAAGCCTGGCCCAGGTCCCTGGCGTTCACCGGCTGGATAAGGCCGGCGCCGTGGTCTATCTCCGGCAGCACCGGCAGCTTGGCCACCAGCTTTATAAATTTCGAAATGTTGTGGTCCCGCATGTCCCCGAAAATCATGGTGGGGCGCAGTATGGTGATGTTCATGCCCATGTCCAGGTATTTCTGCATCCGGGCCTCTATCTCCTCATACTCGCGGGAGGCTATTTTGTGCTTTGAGTATATCCCGGTGGTGTGGACCAGAATGATATGCTTTACTCCGCCTACCCGGTTTATGGCTTCCAGCAGCTTCAAGGTGCGCCAGATGCCGGCAATGTGTATCACCGTCTCCGCCCCATCCACGAAGCGGCTCAAGTCCTCCACGCTCTGAATATCTCCGGGGAATATCTCTATATCCAGGCCGGAGGCTGCAAGCTTATCGGTCCTGGTGCTGCTGCGCACCAGGCAGCGTATCTTTCCCTTATATCCGTTATCTATAAACTCTTGCAGCAGGAAACTCCCGGAATGGCCGGTGAGACCGGTAACCGCTATCATTCATCTGTCCCCTTTCTCATTTCCTTGGGGCCGCCCTCCACCACGCCGGAGCCTCTGGCCACCTTGAAGAAGGTCATAAAAAATATCTTTACATCCATGGCAAAGCTGAGCTTTCGGGCATATTCTCCGTCCAGCCTGGCCTTTTCCTCTATCTCCAGTTCGTCCCGGCCGTTCACCTGGGCCCAGCCAGTGAGGCCGGGGGTCACGTCGTTTGCCCCGTATTTGTCCCTCTCCGCTATCAGGTCGTACTGGTTCCACAGGGCGGGCCGGGGGCCGATGACGCTCATCTTCCCGGTAAATATCTGGGCTATCTGGGGCAGCTCGTCCAGGCTGGTCTTTCTCAGGAAACGTCCTGTTTTTGTTATCCACCGCTGGGGATCGCTCAACAGGTGGGTGGGTATATCGTGGGGAGTGTCCTGGCGCATGGAGCGAAACTTCACAATATTGAAATAGCTCTTATGTATTCCCACTCGCTTCTGCCGGAAGAACACCGGACCGGGGTCCTCCAGCTTGATGGCCAGGGTGATTATGAGAAACAGCGGGGACAATATCACTAATCCCAGGCCGGACAGCAACAGGTCTATAGCCCTCTTGCCGAAACGCTTGTACATATGTCTTTACCTCTCATATCTCTCTTTTTTATCATACACAGAACCCGCAGGAATACGCAGCTTTGCCGGCACCCTGCTGCCCCGCGTCACGGTACAGGCGCAGCCAACGTGAGAGTCTTTTTCTATGACGCACTCCCTGTCCAGCACGCAGCCGGCGGACAAAATCACATTGTCCCCCACGCTAACGTCGTTTGCAATGATTACCTTGGCCTCCACTACCACTCCGACTCCCAGCCTTACATTGCTTTTGGATATGGTTGCTGACGGGTGGATAAGCCTGGGAATGGCATAGCCCGCCTGGGAAAGCTTATCAAAATACTCCCGTCTGAGCTCCGAGTCGCCAAAGCTGGGTATGGCGGCGGTGAATTCCTCTCTTAGCTCCCGATAGGCCGATAGGGGCCCTATGGCCAGCTTGTTGTCCGGATCGTCGTCCAAAAAAGCTATGCGGGAAAAAATTCCCAGGGCCTCGGCAATCTCTTTTACCACCGGCCCCTGGCTCCCGGCTCCCAGTATGAGCAAATTCATTCCCGCCCCCCGGGCATCTCCGCTCTGCGTCCCTCTGCAGTCCAGGCTGAACTTCTCCAAAGCCGCCACGCTCTCAGGCCGGGGGACAAAATACTCCCCAAAGCGTTTTAAAATAACATTGGGCTGACGTATTCCCACGTAAAAGCACAGGGTATATAAGTCCATCCCCGACTGGATACAGCGGCGTATAAAGGCGTTTCGCAATTCCATCGCTGAGAGAGTGGCCCCTATGCTCCGCCGCTTGTTCACGGCGCTGAGCACATTCTGCATCATATAAAAGGCAGGGGCTTCTCCGGTCCCTGTCATAATAAAGCAGTCTCCGCCGGGGTATAAGCCCATGCAACGGCTTAAAAATCGCCGTACATGGGGGGGCATTGGCAGACTGCGGGGCATATCCGCCGCCCTCAAGCTCAGCCCTTCCCGGCTCTTCACGGCAATGCTGCTTATATTCACTTTCCCCGAGGCCAGGTCCACATCCCTCAGACGCAGGGCGCAGACCTCCGAGAGCATCAGCCCCATGTTCAGGCAGAGATAGGCCCCCAGCTTCCTGGGTTCCGGCTGCTCCGTCAGTTCCTTTTCAATCAGTTGGCACTGCCGCTCAGTTAACATAATATTTCCTCTCGTGGATTCAGCTTGATTCAACCCGTATAATATAACACGCTTCAACTATTTTAGCAACATTTTTTCAAATAAAACGCTTAGTTTTTTATTTTTCATTGTTGTTTTGTGTTATAAAACAACAATTATATTTTTATTTTTTAGGGCCTTATCGTCTTTTTCCGTAAGCGGATTTCCTATGCAATACCAGCCCATGGTTTTATCATAAAAACTTCCCACATCTTTTCCCTGTCCGCCCTCAATATTATTCCGCCTTCATTGACGCAACAAGCTTTATCCCGCCCTCCATATAAGCAGACAGCTTCAGATTAGTGTTTTTCCAGCTGCTCATGAGGCCGAATCCCCAAAGAGATTTGGCCGTCATATCCTCGGAGTCTATTCCTGAATTCAAATGGACTGCGGATATATATGTCAGCTGAAACATCCGGCGTGTCGGAGGAGCTTTCAGCCTATACAGCGTGCGCCCAGGGTACAGCATCTTTGTGCCATTTATAAATAGCCAAATTGTAGCGATACAAATAAATGCTTTCATCCAGCACAACGCCATAGTTAGTATGAACTTTTGGGGTTAAATCCTTAAATGCCTTTTAAATTATCATAGCGCATTTTCGCCTCTGGTTCAAGGACTGGAGCTAATAGTATTTTCCAAGCCGGACGGCATACGCCCTGCTTGAAAAATACTCGTTCCATAAAAACCCGTCGCCGCAAGCTATATGGCGTCTGTCAAATCCCCGCCCAAGTACCAAATCGAAGCCCAGCGCAAGCAGCTTCGATTTGGAAAGGAGGAGCAGCGACATGAGTGCGCTCTGACTTTTGAGTCAGGACCACCCGTAAAACGGCTGGCCTGCACAAGCCCTATAAGGGCATAGTATTGGCCGCGCCTCAAGGTGCGATGAAACGGACTGCCGACCGCATAAGTTCACGAGCGGCCCCACCAAGTGGGGCTGCTTTTATGTATAAGGAAAACCACGGGCATTGCCCGTGGTTTTCCTTATACATAAAAGTCGGAGCAAGCGATATAAAGCTTGCTCCGACGTGGTGCCGGTGGTGGGACTCGAACCCACACGATGTCGCCATCGGCGGATTTTGAATCCGCTACGTCTACCATTCCATCACACCGGCACGATAGGTGAATTATATATCATTTTCTGGATGATTTCAAGTCCTAAAATCGCCCCCCGGCAGAGTTGTGGCCGGGGGACGATTTTACAGCCCGCCTTATTCCTCAGGCCCGGGGGATGGGCTGGGCGTTGCCGTAGGGACAAACAGCATGTTCATGTCCGTGGGGCCCTCTATACCCGGTACCTCAGCCTCAAAGCTGTACTGCCACAACTCGCTGGCATAATAGAAATCGGGAAAAGTTCCCGGCAGGGCAATCCAGAACTTGTAATCGGTTAGCCTGCTCAGGTCGAAGCCGTAATAGCCCAGGTGGCGATTAAAGTAGATGCAGGCGTCATAGCCCGCCTCCTGTATCCGTCGGCAGAAGGCCAGGGCGCAATCAGTGAGCAGCTCAGTGTCCTCGTGCATCCCCTCCGTTCTGGCGGCGGCTTCCTCCATGCGCTCCCAGTCGTAGACCACGGGCATCCTTACATTGTAGCCCTCCAGCCGTTCTATCACAAACTCAGCCTCTTCCACGGCCTCCTCTACGGATATGGCCTGGGAGAACAGATATACGCCCACTTCCAGGCCGTTTGCCAGGGCGCCCTCCATGTTGCTCCTGTAGTATGGATCTTCAAAA
>CALXGF010000214.1 GCA_944387735.1 uncultured Oscillospiraceae bacterium | reverse complement strand
GGCGGAACATTTCACCCTCGCCGGTACGCAGCCAATTTTCGTCAACATTGAATTCCCGGCAGATAGACAATACAACTTGGTCAGAAATTGTGCGGCTGCCGGTCTCCCATCCTGCAACAGTTGTCTGCTTTACACCAAGTCTAGAGCCAAATTCTGTCTGATTTAGCCCTACAGTAAGGCGCAGGGATTTAATACGATTTTGAATAATATCACCTCCTCCGCAATTATGATAGCACAAAAAATATTGCAATGCAATATTTAATATTGACAGAAATAATGCATAGCGTTATATGATACCGCAAAGAGTTAAGGAGGTGAAAATTACATGAGCGAAAAAGAGCGGGCACTGCTGGAAAAGATAGCCCAGCTCCCGGCGGATGTACAGTATCGATTTTACGATCAGGTGACAGGGGCCGTCACCGCCGTGGAAGCACTCAAAGCTGCCCAGGCAGCCCAGGCAACCGAACAGCGCCCGGCCTGAGCCGGGCGCATAGGCCAAGCAGTCGAAAAATACAATTTAAGGAGGCGACGCCATGGAGCACCTGCCCTTAATTATTTCCATTCTCACGGGCATTTTCTTTGGACTCTTTGGAGTCGATAACTTTATCGCCTGGGTAAAATCGCTTCGACTCTTCAAAAGCACCCCAGAGCGGGATAACAAGAAATAAATCAATTTCAAAATGAAAGGCGGTGGATATATGGCCAAGCAGCAGCCCCTCAGCTATGTGCTGTACATACAGCTGGACACAGGGGAAACGGTGGAGCTAGGACAGCTCACACCGGAGCAGCGGGAGCAGTGGCAGGCCAATGTCCGCCGCCGTCTTAGTATGACCATGTCCGGGTACTACACCCAGCACCCGGAGGAATACAAGCAGATAGGAGGAGAGATTATTGATAATAAAAAAGCTGGCTCCGCTGTGTAAGGGTGCCAAGAAACTTTGTCTCTATGACACTCCCGGCGGTCCCCAGTGGGCAGGGGACGGGAACGCAGTCTATGAGCTGAGCGGGCTGCCTGCCCTGGGGGAGAGTGGTCTCTGTGCAGTCATGGACATCCCGCCGGACAAGGCGGCAGACATGGACATAAGGCGGCAAGACTGGCCCCGGGACTACTGCCTGGATGGCGCAGCCCAGGAAATTCCCCTGGATTTTGACACTGGGGCCTATATCACCCATGAGGGAATTAAGCTCATGCCTTGCACCGACGGCAGCGCCCTGGCCTTCATCCAGCCCAAGTATCTGGGCCCGCTGACGGATGCCGAGAGCCTCACCCTGGCCCTACGGCACACGCCGGGCGGACAGGCGTATATAGTGGCAAAGGCCGGGCTCTTCGTGGTGGGCGTCATCATGCCCGCCACCTTGGACAAGAATACACTGATATGGCTGGGCGAGACCTACGGCCTGGCCTGTGCCGCAGGAAGGGATAAAGATGGAGAATGAAATAAAGCTTTACTCCGCAGAGAGGATAAGAGACGCACTTGACTCCGCAAAGGATCAGCTCCTGGGCATGGGCACCGATATGAGGACAGGATTCCTTGTCGCCAGCCACGCCATAGAGGCCCTGCTCCAGGAGAAGCCGGACGCCGCCCAGGCTGTGGCAACAACCACCGCCCCGGCCTCCGCCGCTGAGCTGGCGGGCTATGTCCGGGAAATGCTGAGCGATATGATAATTGAGGTGCATGTGTACCAGGAAAAGGAAGTGAAAGAAGCGTGACCTATTTTGAAAAGCTTGAGCAAGAGCACCCGGACTTTATTGGTCCGCAGTATCCCGGCGGCGTAGCTCTCTGCCCGGATGAAGCGGGCTATGAGAAGGTTAGCCCCTGCCCTGTTAACCAGAGAATACCGGTGCCCATCCAGGCCGACTGCTATGCCTGCTGGCGCCGCACTATTCCCGGCACGGAGGCAGACAGATGAAATATACCATTGATTTTCTCCGCTACGCCGTGGACGGCCGCCAAGTGAAAAAGCTGCTGCTCCTGATCCAGACCGTGGTGCTCCTCATGCTGGTAGGCTGCAGGGCTCAGCTGGGAGCAGACATAGAAAGATTTGAGGCCGAGCGGTCCCAGCTGATAAGCTCCCACGCTGCGGAGCTGGCCGAGCTCAAAACCCAGGCCGAGGCTGGGATATACATTACTGGCTACCTACCGGAGGATACTGACGGAGATGCATGGACCTTGGGCCAGTGGCTGGGCTGCCTGGAGCGTACATACCCGGGTCTCAGTGCGGAGGCGAAGGCTCTGGCCTGCTGGTGCATTTTCAACCGCATTGACTCCCCGGAATACCCGGACAGCATGAGCTGGGTGCTCCTCCAAGAGGGGCAATTTGAAGAGTACGACGAAGCAGGGGAGGTAACAGACCAAAACTATAGCATAGCGGCCAATCAGCTGAGCCGCTGGCTCAATGGAGGGACACGCCCCTGCGGCTCCGGGGCAGTGTATATCACTGTCAGCTCTGAGGGCGTGGAGTTGAGAGATAGCTGGGAAACTGGCCGTTATACAAATTACTGGAGAGCATGAAAGCTCAGAAAAGCGGGAACCATGGGCCGCTGTAATAAAACGAACTGTGTCTACTATAGTGATAGCCCGGGAGACTATCACTGTGAGCGGGCGCTCCGCCTCAAACTTAGTCGGACAAAAAGCATCATGGACGCCCTGGGCCTGACTCAGAGCACCCCGGAGCTGGACGACCTCCTGGACCCGGCCCTCTGCCCGCTGTATGAAACGAAGAGCCGGCCCCTCACGGAGCCCAAGCTCCAGCGGAGGATTGAAGTTGCCCGGGAACTTATCGCAAAACGCAGGGCTGAAGAGGCCGCAAGAGTGGAAAGGCTGCGGCGGGAAGCCGCCGGCCAGCCTCAAAGCGGCCTCCAGGACACATTCTTGGCCCTGCATGACCAGGGCTATACGGATCTGGAGATAGCCCAGGCCTGCGGCTGCAATATAAAAGTAGTGCGCAAATGGCGAGAGGAAAAAGAACTGTCCTGCAATACTTTGGGGCAGCAGCAGAGAATTATACTTGCCAAGATCCGGGAGATGGCACCCCATATGACAGTGGTACAAATATCTGACAAGCTGGGCCTGTCAAGTAATACGGTCCGCCTATACCTTGAGCGGGATGGGATAAAGGCATATAGGGGAGTGCGCAGCGCAGCTGAGAGCCGGGCCGAGGTAGAGCGCCTTATTCTTGCCGGATGTACCAGGGCAGAGATTTCACGGGAGCTGGGGCTGAAAGAGACTACAGTCCTGGGATATGCCTGTGATGTGCTGTACCAGAAATATTATCCTGCGCTATCTAGGGAGATAAAGAAGGTAAGAAAACTATATGCCGAAGGCTGCACGGAGGCGGAGATAGCCCAGGCCTGCGGCTGCGATAGAAAAGCTGTAACAATCTGGTGCTGGTATGAAGATTATAAGAGGAGGGCGGGGGATGAAGATCTGTAAAGGCTGCCCGGCGCTGGAGTTTGAGCTCTGGCCAAAGGGCGCAGCCGTGTACATATGCACCAGCCCGGACAAGCCCGAGCACCTGGGCCGCCGCCGGGTAATAGATTACCGCAGCCTGGCCAATCAGACCCCGGCCCCCGCCAGCCCCGCCTGGTGCCCTGAAAGGAGAACCTGATGCACAGCATAGAACTTGAAGCCGCCATTTTTGCTCTAGCTGAGGCGGCAGAGGAATTTATTGAGAGCATTGAAGCCTTGGCGGCTGAGGCTCTCCCGGAGCTCCCACCAGCTCCCCGGCCGGAGCGGGAGCTCAATATGCGGCCTCACCAGATACCCCGGCGGCGCCCGGTGCCCCTGGCCCGGCGCTGCTGCTCACCTTATCAGAGATGAGGACCGGAAGGAAGATGGAAATAATTTTGTGTTTACTGCTACTTATCGAGCAGCTGCTGGCCGCCTGGGTAGACGGAGGGGATTTATAAAGAAGGGAGATATATATGGGACAGTGGTACGACCAGGCCAGGGAGAAGCTGGCCAAGGAGGAAAAAGAGGGAAAATTTGATAACAAGGGCAAGGCGATCCTTCCCGCAGTAAAGGCAACGCTCTTGGACTTTGCCGCCCAGGAGGCCGAATTTGCCCAGGCAATCGTACAGGGGGGCAGCCTCAGCGACTGCATAAGCGCAGTGCTCAAAGGAGTGGGCGGGAGCATATCAGACCTGGAGGTCTACAAGCGGGCCGTCGCTTTTTATTTTCCGGGCGCCGACGTGCGCTTTTCGATGGAGATCGATCTGGCGCCGGCTGCTGCTCAGTCCGACAATAAGCCGGACAAGCCCAAGGGACTGCTGCTGGATCTGTCGGCGTTTCTGTAAAAGGGGGGGAGAAAGGTGAAACCTCAATGCAACATGACCGAGCAGGAGAGAGAGGCTGCACTGGTACAGTTTGACGGCATACTTTCCCCCGACGAAGAGGACATCATACGCCAGCTTTTTCCACAGTACCTCTTTTTCCGATTTGAATATGACTGCACCGGGTACGGGGAGCGGCCACCGGTGAGAGTATGCACCTGCACCGCCTGCGGGGC
>CALXGF010000213.1 GCA_944387735.1 uncultured Oscillospiraceae bacterium | reverse complement strand
TCTCCCAGCGCCTCCAGCCCAAGGCTTATCTATTTTCTCACCGCCGTCACTCTGCCTATAGACGGTAACTATATCTATGAGCTGTGTACCTGTGCCGCCTTTGACAAGAGCACCGGAGACTATGTGGACAACAGTGAGCTGTTTTCCTGCCCCCGGGAGGAGCTGGCCGGGAGATTGCTGGACCTGGCGGACCTACAGGATGAGCAGCTGAAACAGGAGATGGAGCAGGCCTTTGAACCTGAGAATCTGGTCTTCTATCCGGACTTTGCGGAGCTGCACTTCCCGGCGGGAACTCTGCCCAGCCAGGAGCATAGCTGGCGGGTCATTCTGGAGTATGACAAGGGACTGGGGAATATAATGCAGGACTGGGCTATACCTGTCCAAGAAAAAGAGGAAAGCACTGCCTGAACAGTGCCTTCCTCTTTTTTGCGTGCAGAGAGAGGGAGCGCCGGGCTGCTGCCCTGCCGGTTCCCTTCGTGCCCCGCAGGGCAAGGCTGCCGGTGATAGTCCACTTTGGCGGGGCCGACTCAGCTTTCAGTCGGATGCGGTGCCGGGGCCCTCTTCGAGGAGGGAGGAGGAAACAGGGGGAGCCTCGGTATCCAGGATATACTTCCCGCAGGCATTGATTATGGTGGTGTCGGCGTAGCTGAAAATGCGCTGGCGCCGGACTCCGTAGCGCTGGTGTATATGACCGTGGATGAGATAGCGGGGACGGAAGCGGTCCATCAGGGGCTTGAAGACCTCAAAACCCCGGTGGGGAAGATCGTCCTGGTCCCCATAGCCTCTCACCGGAGCGTGGGTCAGCACTATATCCACGCCGCCATAGCGCCGGAGCTTCAGGTACAGCTTGTTTATCCGCCAAGCCATCTGCCGCTCGGTATACTGGTAGGGACCGCCGTTATACAGCATGCTGCCCCCCAGACCCAAAATTCTCAGGCCGCCCACGGTGACCAGCTTGTCGTCGATGCACAGGCATCCTTCGGGAGGACGTCGCTCGTAGCCGGTGTCATGATTGCCGTGGACGTAGAGCAGAGGGCGGTTGGCCATGGTTACGAGGAAAGTGAGATACTCCGCCTTCAGGTCGCCGGCGGAGAGTATCATATCTATTCCTTTCAGATTACCCGGTCGGTAGTAGTCCCAAAGGAACTTGTCTTCTTCATCGGAGATCAAGAGTATCTTCATAGCTGTTTCTCTTCCTTCTCAGGGGGGATGCTGTCCCTGTATATGCCCAGCAGGCGCACCGTATCCCTGGCCCTGGGGGCCAGCTGGTCAAAGGAGGGTATGCTGCCGTCCACATTGTCGCAGAGCCAATCCATGGTCATTATCTCCTCGGTGGTGAGAGGGCGGCTCCCGTCGTTTCTCACGGCGCCCTCCTGGTCCACTATCCTTGTGTAAAAGGGCTCTACGGAGCCGTCTACGATTCCCTGCTTCAGTATCTCCGCAAGGCTCCTCACTCCGTCGGGCAGAGTGTCGCTGAGCTGCACGTCTATTACCCCGCTCTTCATGCCCCACCAATAATTTATGGCTTTACTCTGAGGCACGTTTGCCCAGCTGCCGTTGAAGATACTCAGGACTATCTGCTCATAGAGCTTGCCCCAGGTCCAGCAGGGCACAGCCAGCGGAAGCATGGAGCCGTCCTCCTGGAGCCGGTAGGTGCCCCACTCCAGAGCCCAGTGGGGATTGCTGGAATTTGTGGCGTCCCGGTTAGAGATAACTGTTATCCCGCTGTTTATCAGCTCCCACACCGGCTGGGGATCCACGCAGGACCAGCGCAGCTTTATCCTGGCTCTGGGGTTGGTGAGCTTCACGCCAAGGGCAAAGGCGTTTATGCTGGCGGGTTCCCCCACGATGGGGTAGTTGGAGACATAGCCTATAATGTCCTCCTTGGCCATTGCCCCGGCCACTGCGCCGGTGATGAACTTACCCTCGTATATGCGGCTGTAGTACATCCGCACTCCGGCGTAAGGCAGGGCCAGGGCGCAGTTCAGGACCTTCACGTCCGGGTACTCCACAACTATACGTCGGCAGTCGTCTATCATCAGGGGAGTGGTGGCAAAGATGAGCTTGGCTCCCTCCCTGACCGCCTTTTCCATGGCGGCGTAATAGTCTTTGTCAAAGGCATTGTAGAGCTTTATGCTCACCTTGTCGCCCAGCTTTTCCTCCAGATATTCCCTGCCGTGGTCGTGGGCACGGGTCCAGGCGCTGTGCTTGGGGTCAAAGCCGTATATAAAGGCAATATCTATGTGGTAGCTATGGCCCATGCTGAGGAGTTTGGCCAAAAAGCTCTGGTCCTTCTCCTCCGGCTCGGTGCTGACGGCTATGGCCTCCTGGATCTTGGCCTTGATATCCGGCCATATGCTGTTAAGCTTCTTTGTAAGCTCCGGCATGGGCAGCTCTTTTATCTCGGCAAAGCTGAAGGTCTCCAGCCAAATGAGTATGGCCTCGGCAGGGGTGATATCCAGCTTCTCTGCGTTCACCTTTTCAAGGGCCTGCTCAAAGCGCACATACCCGGCGGAGAAGCTGCGCCTGTCCTCCTGGGTCCATACCTGGTCCTCGTCCATGCCCAAAGCTGCCTGGAATCGAGCGTACCAGCCCCTGTGCCGAAGGACTACGCCGTAGAGCCGGGACAGAGAATAAAAGTGCATGAATTCATAGTATATCTGTACGGCCCTGTCATCGCTGTACTCCGGAACCAGGCGTACAACATGGGCGGATATCACAGGGGCGTCGTAGCTTTTGAGCACGCTCAAACGCTTGTTACCCTCCTGAACGTAGAAACGGCCCATATACTCATAGCAGAAAATAGGGTCGCTTATACCCGTATCCCCTAAATGAGCGTCGCACAGCAGCATCCACTTGCAGGCAAATTCGCTTTCCGCCGGCAGCAGAGGCATGAAATTTCCGGCAAGAGCGGTGGTGCGTCCGGCGCATTTGGTGCCGGCCACCAGGTTCAGGGGTATGTTTACTACGCCCAGGTCCATCCGGGCGGATATGCTGCTCTCATCCAGGAACTCGTCCAGCACCGGCAGATAGGGATAATCTCCCTTGGCTACCGCCATGCGGTAATATTTTTGCCCGGCTTTAAGGGCTTTCCCATACTGCTCTATGGTCTCCGGCCGCATACTCTCCTCCTAATCTCCGCCTTCTCCCAGGCGGCGTTGAAATCCTGTTAATCCTATGTCCGGCGATAGTTTATCATCCCTGTCGAGGGCCAGTCAAGTAAATGAAAAAAAGAAGGGCCTTCCGGCCCTCCTCTTTTTACATATGCTTCATAAATACTGGGATATTTTACAGATAGGGGCGCACCTCGGCGCAGAGCTGCTGCTCCTGAGCAATCAGCTTCTTGGCGATATCCTTGGCCCTCTCCTCTGCCGCCTGGTATTGGTTCAGGTAGCGGCTCAGGGACTTGACGCCCATGTTGCAGCCGTCGGTGATAAGATCGGCAATGGTCTGGTCCGACTCCTTCATTACCAGCTTGACATTGGTCTTGACCCAGGACATGCTCTTTGCCACGGCGCAGGGCTCTTTGCCCTGATCCTGGAAGCGGTGGAGCTGCTGCTCAATATCCCCGCCCAACTGCTCGTGACGTATCTTGCAGTCCACCAGACTGCGCTTTAAAAGCTCGGAGCGGGTGTAGTCCAGCACTTCGTCAATGGAGCTTATGCCCATCTTCACTCCGGAGTCGCACTCTCTCAACAGCTTTATGGTATCTTGTTCTATCATTTGACATCCTCCCACACTGCGGCATCCTGCTGCCGCAGGACTTTCTGTGTGTTAGTATGCCCCGATAAAACGGACGGAGGCAAAGGAAAATTCTGGAGCAAAGAATTTTTTATTATTCCCACTTATCCGCAAGACAGGCCAGACCCCACAAGAGCAGCAGCAGCCCTGCCAGGCGCAGCAGCAGCGCCGCAGCGGCCAGAGGATGGCATAGCAGCAGGACTCCGGCTATCAGCGGCGCAACAGCCCAGGCCAGGGAGGCCAAGCGATACCGGAGGCCCAGGGCCCAACGCTCCCCTATCATGGGTATGCGCAGCAGAGCGTACAGGACCAGAAGCAGACCGAGGGCCAAAGCTGCAAAGGCGGGGAACAGCCTGGGCCGCAGAAAGCAGGCCAGGCTCAGCACGAAGCCGGCAGTCAGAGCCAAAGGCTCGCCGTAGCCCCGGCGGCAGCCTGCTCTCAGAAGGTCAAGCAGTCGGTACAATATGAAAAAAATCCCAAGGGCAGAGGCGGCCTTTATCAAAACCGCCCATGCGGCAGCGGGATACAGGGCCAGAAGCAGACCGGCTGCCGCCGCTGCCTCCCAAAGCCCCGAGGGCAAAAGCTTTTTGAAGGAGTCTTTCATTATCTGTCTCTCCCCGCCTCCAATGTCATATGCCGCCGTAGGCAAAACTGTCCCAGCTGCGGTGCATGTAGGTGTCCAGAGCTATGGGCACGCCGATAAAGGCCGGGTCCCGGCCCTCGGCCAGAAACTCCTCCAGGAACTCCCGCCGACCTGTGGTGTGGACCACCGGGATGCCGGACATGAGGGAGGTCTCCCGCAGCACGTCGTAGCCCCGGCGCAGGTCCTCTGCGCTGGCGTAGTTCAGCAGATTGGAATTGTTGATAAAGCCGGTGACCTTCTGCCGGGCAAAGCCCTCCATCTCCCCTTTAAGCTTCATTATCTTTTCAGGGCTCTCTGACATGGGCCGGAACACGTTCACAATGTCGTAGACTTCCACCTGCCCCTCCGGCATGGCTGCGAAATCCTGGTGATACCGGGCCAGAGACAGAGCTCCTGCCGGGTCTCCCCCCACGTCGAAGACCACCAGGTCCCAGTCCTGGGCAAAGGCGGAGGCCACGGCGGCGGATACGCTGCTCTGAGTCACGCCCTGGCCCGCAAAGGTGGGGGAGACTATATCCACCTTCTTCTCCTCCAGCAGCTTCACATGGTCGGACATGCGGAAGTAGTCGTTTATCCTGTCCAGGTCGATGACCTGGGTGCGCCTGCCTTCCGAAGCCGCCATCACCGCCATGTTTATGGCTATCTCCGTTTTTCCGGAGCCGTAGTTGCCGATGAGTATGACAATTTTCTTCATTTCTCCACCCCGCCTCTCCTCTTTTATATGAGAAAAGTATAATACCTCCGCCGCCTTTAGTAAAGAGATTAATGTTAGGCGGCCGCCGCAAGCCGCAGAAATAATTTTCGTGCTCAATCCAAAGACTATTGACAACTAGATATTGATATGATATCATTTTGATATCAGCAAAGGAGGTAAAAATAAAATGGAAGAGAAACTGCTGAGCAACAAGAAAAACGGCATGGCCATGCTGCTGTTGCTGCTGGCGCTGTACATAGCGGCCGTAGTGCTGGTGGTATTCGGGGGCATAGGTATGGATGATGGCAGCAAAGCCGCCATACCCGTGTTTGTTGTGGGACTTATCTGGGTGTGCCTGGGCTGGATAAGCTTTCTGGGCCTGAAGGTCCTCAAGCCCCAGGAGGCTCTGGTGCTGACCCTCTTCGGCAAGTATGTGGGCACTTTGAAGGGCGAGGGCTTTTACTATGTCAATCCTTTCTGCACCGGCGTAAACCCTGCCGCCCACACCAAGCTGGGCCAGAGCGGCGACGTGGACAACGGCGGCAAAGGTCTTGCCGCACTCGCCATGGGAGCCGGAGGCGCTCAGGTGAACGTGGCGGTCGCAGAGATGGGCAAGAAGATATCCCTGAAAGTGATGACCCTCTCCAATACCAAACAGAAGATAAACGACCGCCTGGGCAACCCTGTGGAGATAGGCATGGCCGTCATGTGGCGGGTGGTAGACACTGCCAAGGCAGTGTTCACCGTGGACAACTACAAGGAGTATCTCTCCCTCCAGTGCGACAGCGCCGTGCGGGACATAGTGAAGATATATCCCTACGACGTGGCCCCGGGCATAGACACCACCGGGGACGGCCAGGCGGACGAAGGCAGCCTGAGAGGCTCCAGCGAGACCGTGGCCCAGCGTATTCGGGATGAACTTCAGGCCAAGGTGGCGGACGCCGGCATAGAGATTCTGGAGGCCCGGATAACCTATCTGGCCTACGCTCCCGAGATAGCCGCAGTTATGCTTCAACGTCAGCAGGCCAGCGCCATAGTGGACGCCAGGAAGATGATAGTGGACGGCGCCGTGGGCATGGTGGAGATGGCCCTCACCAGACTTAAGGAAGGCGGCATGGTGGAGCTGGACGAGGAGAGAAAAGCTGCCATGGTGTCCAATCTCCTGGTGGTGCTCTGCGGCAACAAGGACGCCCAGCCGGTGGTCAACTCCGGCAGCCTGTACTGAGCCATGGCCGACAGCGGGAAAAAGCAGGTGCCGCTGCGCCTGTCGGCAAAGCTCTACGAGGCCATCGCCGCCTGGGCGGAGGACGACTTCCGTTCCATCAACGGCCAGATAGAATATCTGCTCACCGAGTGCGTAAAGCAGCGGAAGAAGAACGGCAAATACGTCTCCGACACCATAGACGAGCCTTTGGAGCTGGATATCAAATAGACTGAGTGGGGGGAGCCCAGGCTCCCCCCCACGTGCTCTTTTGACTGTCCGGCAGGAGCAGGGAGAGGCAAAAATTTTTTCAAAAACCTATTGACAAAAAGCGATGCTTTTGGTATTATAACTGAGCCGTGGCCGAGTGGTTCAGTCGGTTAGAACGCCGGCCTGTCACGCCGGAGGTCGAGGGTTCAAGTCCCTTCTCGGTCGCCACTATATGCCCCGAATTTCGGGGCATATGCTTTGCTGCTGTAGCTCAGTAGGTAGAGCGCATCCTTGGTAAGGATGAGGTCGCCAGTTCGAATCTGGCCAGCAGCTCCAAAAAGCGCCTGGTCCCATGTGGGACTGGGCGCTTTTTCAAGTTACAGGATAGCTTTTCGAACTGGCGACCTCACAGGCGAAGCCTGTTTGAATAAAACCCGGAGGCCGCCGAAGGCGGTCACCGCCAGTTCGAATCTGGCCAGCAGCTCCACGTCGGAGCAAAGTCCGCTTTGCTCCGGCGTCTTTTTATGCCTATGGCAAAAAAGCCACCGTCCGCTCCGCTCCCTTGCTCCTTCTTCCAAACCCGAACCCGCTTGCCCGCAAGGGGCACGCCGCATCCGTAAGGCGGCGGAGCCGCCAACGGCTGCGCAGGCGCTGGGCTTCGGGTTTGTTTTTTTGGAAAAACGAAAGGGGGGCCGGACGCTTCTTCAAGTTGTAGGGGAGTATTTCGAACCGGTGAGCTTACAGGCGAAGCCTGTTTCAATAAAGACCGGAGGCCCAGGCTTTAAATTCCTCTGGGGACAAAACCTCAATTCAGAAATTCCACGCTGTCGTCCTCGCCCACGGCCAGCTTTACATAGCTCTGTTCCCTGCCGTCATAGATGCTGTACACGGCCAGAAAGGCGGTGTCGGGAGCAAGCTCCGCCTTGCTGTAGCCGCTGCCGTTGAGGATGAAGTCCGGGCCGTCGCTGAGCACTCCAATAGCGGACTTCGTCTCCACGCTTACGCCCTGGCAGGAAATAAGGAGCTTGACCAGATTGTTCTCCAGGCTTATCTTTTGGGCAACCCCCTCGGTGGCCTCCTTGCAGCTTACCACGGAGCCCTCCCCGAAAGAGCAGCCTCCGCCCAGACTGATCATTGCGTGATAATCGCCTACGATAGTTAGACCTCCATTAAAAGCGCAGTTTTCAAAGTTGACGGCGCTGCGCAGCTCCAGGGGACCGTCTATGGTGCTGGCGGGGTCAACGGTGACGGTGACCGGCTCATCAAAGCTCTGGTCACTGACTACAAGGGTCTCCCCGGCTTTCAGCTGATAGTCGTACTGGGTCTGGGGGATATCGCCGTTGGCTTTATCGGCCTGTGGGGAGCTGCTGCCTGAACAGCCGCAGAGGGAGAGCAGCAGGCTCAGGGTAAGCAGAAAAACAAAGCTCTTTTTAAAAGTCATCTTTTTACTCCTTCCCCGGATATACCGGCAGTTTGGCCCAGTATACCATGGGGCCCAGGCGTGTTGGTGTGCAGTCTGCGCATTTTAAAAGCTGAAAAGGCCGGGCTGCAGCCCGGCCTTTTTCTGATTTAATTCAAGCTTGCGTCAGCTCAGCGCTGAGCCGCTGGCCCAGAGGGCGGCGGTAGCTCTGTCAAACACGTCCTCGGGGGCGGTGAGCAGCATGGAGCCAAAGGATTCCGGACCCTGAAGCAGCACATAGTAGGTGACCGTGCCCTCTTCGCTGGCAAACTCAGTCACATAATTGCCCTGGCTGTCGTAATCAAAAACGGAGCCCTCGGGCACGCCGTCCTGGACTCCGCTGCGGGTGGAATACTCCTCCAGATCCGCCGGGAGGGCCACGCCCGCAGCCTCATAGGCGTCGGTGCCGAAACGGTTGGCCATGATGTACCAGCCGTCTTTCTCAAATTCCACCTGGGTGGAGGGCAGGGGCGCCGTCAGCTCCTGGACCTTCTGACTGAAGCCCTCAGGCAGATAAAATACGCCTACGCCCTCTGCCACATATTCCACCAGGGCTTCGCCGCCCTCTTCGGCAATCTCGGAGGGGGCGCTCTCCGAGCTGCCGGAGCAGCCGCAGAGGGAGAGCAGCAAACCCAGTGCAAGCAGCAATACAAAGCTCTTTTTAAAAGTCATTTTATTTTTCTCCTTTCCCGGATATACCGGTAATTTATTCCAGTATATCACAGGGAGAGAGGGGATTGGTACGCAGTTTGCACACCGGCTCAGCCGCAGCTTATGTTCAATCCTCCGCCCGCCAGCTGCTGCGTGGCCTGCTCCAGCTGCCAGGAGCTTATGTTCAGGTCCCTAAGCTGGGGACAGTGGAGAAGGACGCCGAAGTCCTCTATCGGGTTTTCCCGCAGATCTATGGATGTGAGGGCGGGCATGCCCTGCACAAAGTCCAAACTGCGCAGCCCGGTCTCCCCCAGGTTGAGGTTTTGCAGCTGGGGCAGCATAGCCAGAGCCTCAGGATTTGAGATACTGCTGCCGTAGACATCCAGGTCCCGCAGCCGCTCCATGCCCTCCAGCGCACTGAAATCCAGCCCGGAGCTGGAGTACACCCTCAATTCCTCCAGCCCGGTGAGGCCGCCTATGCCCTCCCAGGCCCCGGCGGGCAAATCCCCGGCTATAAGGGAGCGCAGCCCCTGGCAGTCTGCCAGGACGCCGTAATCCGTCACCCAGGTGCTGCGGGCGTTAAGCTTTTCCAGCTTGCTGCCGGACAGGACATCCAGGGAAGTGAGCCCGGTGGCCTCCACATTCAGTTCCCTCAGCATTGTCAGGCCCCTGAGAAGCTGGATGTCCCTCAGCGGGTTTTCCCCCAGATCCAGAATCTGGAGACCGGCGCAGCCGGACAGGGGGCCGATATCCTGCACCTGATTTCCCGTAAGGCTCAGGTACTCCAGAGGCAGGCCCTCCAGCGGGCTTATGTCCTCTATCTGCTGGTAGTCCAGCACCAGCACCCGGAGATTTGTGCAGCGGGCCAGAAGGCTCAAGTCGCCGTCGTCTATGTCTCCGTGCATGGTCTGACCACTGTAGAGGTCATGGGCGGTCTCCAGCATGAGCTCATGCTCCCGGAGAGCGCCAGGCAGCTCCTGACCGCAGACTATAAGCTGTTCCACCTCGTTGAGACGAGCCGAAGGTATAGCCTCCCCCTCTGACAGCCCCAGCTCTATACGCAGGGCCTCTTCCAAAAGGGGGCTATCCACCTGAAGGGTCTGCTCAGGCAGGAAACTCAGAGCCCGGGCAAAGGGGCTGTCCGTATCGGCACGAAGCCGAGGGACGGAGAACAGCAGGGCGGCGGCCAGAACCAGGGCCGGCAGGACTGCCCAAAGGGCGGGCCGGGGGAAGCTCAGGGCCCTGAGCAGGGCCGAGGCGGAGGGATATCTGCGCCTGGGGTCAAAGGCGGTGCAGCGACGGGCTATCCGGCGCAGTCGGGCGCAGCCGCAGAGCCTGGGCAGAGGCTCCAGGCTGCCGCTGAGCATGAAGCGCAGCAGCATGCCCACAGAGTATATGTCGGAACGCTGATCGGTCTGCCGGTAGCCGAACTGCTCCGGGGGAGCCGTGGCCTCCGTGCCCAGCAGCACCGTGTCGCCGCTCTGTTCCGGCCTGTGGCGCCGGGCGGCGCCCAGGTCGATCACATGGCAGAGGAGGTCACGGCCTATCACTATATTTTGGGGTTTTATGTCCCGATGTATCACCGGCGGGTCCTGACTGTGAAGATAGGCCAGCGCCCGACAAAGGGATTTGGCTGCAACGGCGGCCTGGGCCGGGCTGAGAGGGCCCCGGCTCTCCACCAGCTCCTGGAGGCTCATGCCGGGGACATACTCCCGCAGCATATACTCCATATCCCCGTGAACGAAATATGCCAGGGCCCTGGGCAGCTGTGGATGGCTCAGGGAACGCAGAAGCTCGTATTCCCGGCGCAGGGAATCTTCGCCGCCTCCGGGCTGGATCTTCAACACCGCCGGCAGGCCGGCCCGGTCCCGGACGAGATATACGCTGCGCCGCCCTTCTTTCAGGCAGGAGAGGAGACTGTACTGGGCTTTAAAGCTTTCAGGCAGACTGATATCCGCCAGGACGCTGCTGCTGTAGATCTCAAGAAAATCCTCTCTATGGCCCATGTCAGCCTTCCTTCCCGTATAGGCTGCGCTCCGGCAGGGAGATGAGCAATTCCTCAGTCTCCATGAGGCTCAAGCCGTGGCTCAGAGCGTATATCACCGCTCCGTCCCGGCGCAGCCGGGGATAGAGAGCGCCGCAGCTGCCCAAGGCCAGCAGCCGCTGGGTCTGCTCCAAATCCAGGGACAGAGCCAGAGCCGTGCGCAGCAGAATGTCCCGTCCCGGCCTGCGCTCGTTCCGCAGTATCTGATAGGCATAGGAACGGCTTATGTCCGCCGTTATAATCCAGTCTGCCGGAGACATACCCGCTTTGCTCAAGAGCCGCTGCAGCTCCGAAGCCAGACAGGGCTCCTCCCACCGGCGGGACAGATAAGTCTGCGGATTTTCCAAATGCGTGAGCCTATGCAGAAGCTTGCTGGTACTCTCTTTCATGGATATCCCTCCCAATGGCAGAATTATAACGAAAAACGCAAAAAAATGGAAGTAAAAAGGCGCCGGACATTTTTCGTCATGTCCGGCACAGCGTATATTTTATCAGCTCTTCCCCAACTTCAGGGAGTATCTGAACAGCATAAGACCCGCTAGAAAAAACACAGCCATGGCCCCCACGCCCAGGCTGGCGCTGCCGCTGAGCTGGGAGATGAAGCTGACCGTAAAGGTGCCCAGCATGGAGGCCCCCTTGCCGCAGATATCCAGCAGACCGAAGTACTCACCGGATTTTTCCTGGGGGATGAGCTTTGCAAAGTGGGAACGGGACAGGGCCTGTATGCCCCCCTGGAACATGCCCACCGCTACGGCCAATATCCAGAAATGTATCTGAGCGGACATGAACATGGCGAAGACGGCTATACAGAAATAGGCCATGATGCAAAAGCTTATAAGCTTCCCCGTGTCCACTGAGGCGGACAGCCGGCCGATAAAAATGGAGGAGGGAAAGGCCACCACCTGGGTCAGCAGCAGAGCCAGCAGCAGTCCCGTGGTGTCGAAGCCCAGAGCGGCGCCGTAGGCCGTGGCCATGTCGATGATGGTATATACTCCGTCGATATAGAAGAAAAAGGCCAGAACAAAGGCAAATATCTTCCGGCTGCCTGCAAGCTCCCTGAGAGTGTGCCAGAGCTGGGCAAAGTGATTGAGCTCCCCGGTGACAAAGCGGCTCTGCCTGTATACCCTCAGCAGCGGCAGAGTGCAGACTATCCACCACAGGGAGACCGTCAGAAAAGCCAGGACCATAGCCTTTGACATGCCAAGCCCCAGAGGCTCAGCCCCCAGCACCAGACCCAGGCAGACCAGGAAGGGGACGCAGCTGCCTATGTAGCCCCAGGCGTAGCCCTGGGATGAGACATTGTCCATTCGCTCATGCACCGTGATATCCCCCAGCATGGAGTCGTAAAAAACCAGGCTCAGGGAGTAGCCTATCTTGGCCAGAACAAAGATGATAAGGAAGCTCTTCCAGCTGCCGGCAAAGCCCAGCAGCAGGCAGCCCAGGGCACCCAGTATCACGGAAAAGAGAAACAGGGGCTTTTTCCGGGCCTGTCGGTCGGCAACGGTGCCCAACAGGGGGCCGATGAGGGCTACGATAAGGGTGGCGGCAGAGGCGGCATAGCCCCAATAGGCCAGATAAGTGACGGAATCCAGGCCCCCGCTCTGGGCCAGGGAATTGAAATATATGGGGATTATGGTGGATACCAGCAGTATAAAGGCGGAGTTGCCCACATCGTAGAGTATCCATTTTTTCTCCCGGCTGCTCAGCTTGAAGCTCATCTCTCTCTACTCCCTCCGGGCCTTGACAAGGCAGGAATCAAAATTATATTCATACAGCAGATCGTAATTCATCCGGCCCTGGCAGCTGTCCGAGAAATCGTCTATGAGGCGCAGGGCGGTGTCCATGGCGGGGGAGAACAGCTCCAGCAGTTCAGGCTCTCCGGACTCTCCATGGCCGTTGGCCAGGAGCATCCCCAGCCTGTCTTCCCGGCCGAAAAGTTTTAGCGTTCCCCGCACCAGCTCCAGGGCGGGCCCCTCTCTGACGCCCAGGAAGGCGTCAAATAATTTCATGCCCAGCATGGACCGGTACAGCTGCGCCGGACTCAGTCCGGGAAACAGGGGAGCTATCGCACGCCCGGCGGCCAGGGAGGGATGGAAATGACTGAGGCGAAGACCGGGGCGTATCTCCAGACCGTCGGCTCTGAGCAGCGCCCTGTCCAGCTCCGCCTCCTGCTCCCCGTGGCCGGGGCCGCCCTGGGCGGCCACCCTGTTTATATAGCCGTGGCAGTGGAGGTCCAGGGCAAAGTGACAAATAAAGCCGTAGATATAGGCGGCCAGCTCCGGGGAGGGACTGCGGCGCAGCAGCTCCCCCGCAGGACGAAAAAAGCTCAGGGCGGCCTGACTGTGGATGAGAGTGCCCCGCTGCCCCACCGGATTGGAGCGCAGAGGCTGGTAATAGAAAAGCGGATCCGGACCCTGGAGGCCCAGGTCGAAAAAGCTCCTGCGGCTGTCGACGGCGGAACCCAGAGCTCCGGGCAGCCGGGACAGCACATCCCGGCCAAAGCGGTAATGGGCGTAGGCGGCAGGCATGGAAAACCCCCTTTCTTCAGCCGCAACCGAGGGCGGCGCCTGGGTAAAGCAAAATCACTTGGAGGATAGCCGGCGCAGGCAACGGCAGAGAAGCTCGGCGCCCTTGCCCAAATCCTCGTAATCGGTCCACTCCTCGGGCACATGGCTGCGCCCGCCCTTGCTGGGCACGAAGATCATAGCCACATCGCAGAGAGAGCCCATGACCATGGCGTCGTGACCGGCGCCGGAGAGCATCTTCCGAGTGCTGATGCCAGCCTCTCCGGCCTCCTGCTCCAGCAGTTCCTGGACCTCCGGCTTCACCAATACCGGCTGGGCGGTGAGCTTTTCCACCATCTGGAAGCTGAGACCAGGGTTCTCGGCCCGGCTCTGCTCCAGAGAGGAGCGGACGGCGGCGATGACCTTGTCCACGCTCTCCAGGGTCTTGCTGCGGCAGTCAATGTCAAAGACGGTCTCCTTGGCCACGATGTTAAAGGCGCCAGGCTGGGTTTCCACCCGGCCGAAGGTGACCACGGTGCCGTCGCCCAGCTCCCTGGCCCTGTCGGTGCCGGCCACAATGGCCCTGGCGGCGGCCAGCATAGTGTCGGCCCTCATGTTCAGGGGAGTGGTGCCGGCGTGGTCGGAGCGGCCGTGGACGTATACGGTGAGGCACTTGATGCCCACGATGGCCTCCACTACGCCCACATCCACCTTCTCGTTTTCCAGTACCGGGCCCTGCTCTATATGCAGCTCCAGGAACATGTCTATCTCGCCTTTTTTCCGACGGGCCTCATGGGCTTTGGCGGGGTCCAGACCATATTCCGCCATGGCCTGGGCCATGGATATGCCCTCACTGTCCTTGTAGTTTTCCAGCTCGTTTTCGTAGAGTTGGCCGCACATGGCCCGGCTGGCAAAGAGCCCGCCGCCGAAGCGGGCGCCCTCCTCCTCGGGCAGAGCCACGAACTCTATGGGGCGCTGAGGCACGAAGCCCTCGTCGTGGAGGGTGCGGGCGGCCTCCAGGGCGGCCGCCACGCCGGCTGCGCCGTCAAAACGGCCGCCGGTCTTCACCGTGTCAAAATGGCTGCCGGTCATGATGATGGGGGCGGAGGGGTCTCTGCCCTCCATGCGGCCTATAACCGTGCCCACGGCGTCTTCCCGGACGGAGAGCCCGGCGGCCTTCATCTGGGAGACTATATAGTCCCGGGCCTGGGCGAACTCCTTGGTGTAGGTGTAGCGGGTGCAGCCTATGCCCCGGACCTGGGAGTACTGGGCCAGGGACTCGATGTCTTTCTGTATGCGTTCAACTTTAGTTTCCAATTCGCTATGCTCCTTAAAAAAAGAATACGTCTCTGATTCTAACATGAAGAGCGGCTTTGTCAATATAAAAAGGAGAGGGCTGCTGCCCTCTCCGAAAAATTTTACTCCGTCCTTACAATAATCACATCAAAGGCGACAGGGCCTTCATGAGAAAGCCCAGCAGCTTAAGCCCCGGCTTCTCCCGGCGCATAAAATCAGGGGAGACCTGGGCGGAGCGGGCGATGGCGTTTTCCACATCCGCCCTGATATCCCCTATGCAGTCCACCCGATAGAGGTAGGCGGCGCACTCAAAGTGGTGGTAGAGGCTGCGGTAGTCCAGATTGATGGTGCCCACTACCGCTTTTTTGTCGTCGGAGACAAAGACCTTGGCGTGGACAAAGCCGGGAGTATATTCGTAAATCTTTACCCCGGAGGCCAGCAGGGCGGCATAGTGGGTCTTGGCCAGAGCCCAGGGCGTCTTCTTGTCGGGGATGCCCGGCAGCACCAGGCGCACGTCCACCCCACGCTCGGCGGCAAATTTCAAGGCCGTCTCCATTTCCCCGTCCAGAATGAGATAGGGAGACATGATGTACACATAGTCCCTGGCCCGGTTGAGGATGTCCATGTATACCAGCTCTCCGGCCTTGTCGCCGTCCAGAGGGCAGTCCCCGTAGGGCAGCACATAGCCCTTCGCCTCCCGCCTTGGACGGCAGGGATAGTCCAGGTATTGCTGAAAGTCCGGCTCCTTTTCGTCTACGTTCCACATCTGTAAGAACATTAAAGTGAAACTCTTCACCGCCTCCCCCTGGAGCATTACAGCCGTATCCTTCCAGTGGCCGAAACGCTCCCTGCGATTTATGTACTCGTCCGCCAGGTTTACCCCGCCGGTAAAAGCGGTGTGGCCGTCTATGACGCAGATTTTCCTATGGTCGCGATAATTGTAGTAGGTGGAGACGAAGGGGGTCATGGGGGCGAACATCTTGCACTGTATGCCCAGCTCCCGGAGGCGCCTTGGGTAATCTGTGGGCAGGGTGGAGAACTCGCAGGTACCGTCGTACATCACCCGGACTTCCACGCCCTGGGCGGCCTTTTGGGCCAGGATCTCCAGTACCCGGCCCCACATAAGGCCCTCGTCGATGATGAAATACTCCATGAAGATGAAGTGTTCCGCCAGCTCCAGTTGTCGCAGCAGCTCCTCCCACTTGTCTTCTCCCAGAGGAAAATACCTGACGGCGGTGTGTTTATAAACCGGAAAGCAGCCGCTGCGCCGGAGATAGTGGGCCAGGGCGGCGGTGCCGGGGCTATCTTCTTTCAGCTCCTCCAGTACGGCGGAGTCCTGGGGGATAGCCTCCCTCGTGCTGTCCATGAGAAAGCTCAGCCGCTTTTTCAGAATACGCATACCCAGATTGCTGCGGGTGTAGCAGTATAGGGGGGCGCCCAGGGCGGGGAAGAGGGCTATCACCAGCAGCCAGGTTATCTTGGCTGAGGGGTCGGTGTCGGTATTGAGAAGGTAGAGGCTCATAAATGCCGAGAAGCTCAGGGACAGCGCCATGAAATGGGGCAGGTATTCCCGGAGCCAGTATACAAAGGAGAAGGCCAGAAACAGCTGAAACAGCAGCAGAAGCATGATGAGACCCAGGCGGCTGAATACCGCCCGAACCAGGCCCTTCTGTCCCTTTTTCAAAAGCCGCAGGCCGGGGCTGCTCTCCTCGTCCTGATAGCCTATTTTGGTTTTGTCATTCATGTCTTGCTTTGCTCCTCCGCCCGGTAAAAGTGTGATATTGAATATCAGTATACAATCTGTTTTGCCCAAGTTCAACTCCCGGCTTTGAAAATTGCTTTCTGCCCTTGAAAAAACCAGAGTTTTTTGGCATAATCACCGGGAGAAAGAAGTGATAAGAATGTCCATAAAAATAATAGCCTTCGATCTGGACGGCACCCTGCTGGACGATAGAAAGCAGATATCGGAGGAAAACCTGAAAGCCCTGAAGACCGCCGCCGCTGCCGGGGCTCTGCTGGTGCCCGCCACCGGGCGGATATATACCGGCATCCCCAAGGCGCTGAGAGAGCTGCCGGGAGTGAGATACTGCCTGACCATAAACGGGGCCTATGCCTACGACGCCGGGGAGGACAAAAACCTCTACAGCGCCGAGATGCCGGTGGAGCTGTGCCTGCGCCTGATTGAGCACATGAATACCCTGCCGGTTATATACGACTGCTACCAGGATAACTGGGGCTTTATCTCCCGGCATATGCTGGAGCAGGCGGCGGAATATTTACCTGACCCGGCCATACTCAAAATGATGTGGGACCTGCGTACCCCGGTGGACAGCTTGTACGATGCCCTTAAGGAGAGGGGCAGACCGGTGCAGAAGATGCAGATGCACTTCAAGGACCCGGAGCTGCGCCTCCGGGAGCTGGAGCTGCTGCCCCAGCTCTTCCCGGAGACGGCGGTCTCCTCCTCCATGCCCTGGAACATCGAGATAAACAGCATTGACGCCACAAAGGGCAAGGCTCTGAAAAACCTCTGCTCCGCCTTGAACATAGACCTGAAGGACACCCTGGCCTTCGGCGACGGCACCAACGACCTGGACATGATAAATACCGCCGGGGTGGGCGTGGCCATGGGCAACGCAGTGGAGGAGCTGAAACAGACCGCAGACTGGATAGCTCCCAGAAATGTGGAAAACGGCGTGGCCGCCGGTATCTACCGTTTTATGAAGCTGTAAAAGAAAACTGACATTATAAAAATGCCTCAAACTGGGGATTGCTAACAAGGCCGGTTTTGACTAAGATATAGCCGAAATCCCTTAGGAGGCATAGATAATGAAAAGAGTAGTTACCTTACAGGACATCTCCTGCCTGGGCCGCTGCAGCATTACCGTGGCCCTGCCGGTCATCTCCGCCATGGGCGTGGAGTGCGCCATAGTGCCCACGGCGGTGCTGTCCACCCACACCATGTTCAAGGGCTTTACCGTCTGCGACCTCTCGGACCAGATAGAGCCCATCACCCGCCACTGGCTCAGCCAGGGCATAAAATTTGATGCGGTGTACACCGGATATCTGGCCAGCGAGGACCAGTGCGGCCAGACGGTGGACTTTATAAAGAGCTTCAAGACCGGGGACAATATGGTAATCGTAGACCCGGCCATGGCCGACCACGGCAAGCTATACCCCGCCTTCGGGCCGGACTTTCCCAGGGCCATGGCAGAGGTCTGCGGCCAGGCCGATCTGGTGCTGCCCAATCTCACCGAGGCCGCCTTCCTCACCGGCACCCCCTATCAGGAGGACTGGAGTGAGGCGGAAGTGAAGCAGCTTCTGGAAAGGCTCCTGGCCCTGGGCTGCAAGTCCGCCATGATAACCGGCTACGGCGGCGGCAAGGGCAAGACCGGCTTTGCCGCCATGGACAGCGAAGGCCAGACCCTCAGCTACAGCCACACCCTGCTGCCGGTAAACTACCACGGCACCGGGGATATCTTCAGCTCCGCCGTGGTGGGCGGCCTGATGCGGGGCCTGGGACTGAGGGAGGCCGGCGTCATAGCCGCAGACTTTGTCTCCCGCTGTATCCAGTACACCTCGGCTCAGCCCGACGCTCCCTGGTACGGGGTGGAATTTGAGGCCCTGCTGCCGGAGCTGATGGAGAAGCTGAAATAAATAAAAATAGACAACACGGCGGCGGGAGAGATCCCGCCGCCGAAAGCATATAGACTTCTTCCGCTGATTTTTTTGGAAAGTCATGTATAATATTCCTTTTCACCGGCCAAAATAGCCTCGTAAACCAATACTTTACGGAGGTTTTGAACTATGAGCAGCAACAGCTCCGGCAAGAGGCTGGAGGGATTTTTTACCGGAAAGGGCTTCTACATAGTCCTTTTCCTGTGCGC
>CALXGF010000212.1 GCA_944387735.1 uncultured Oscillospiraceae bacterium | reverse complement strand
TACCCGCAAATCCCGAATCAAAGCCCAGCGCAGCGGGTTTGATTCGGAAAAGGAGGAGCAAGGGAGCGAAGGAAGTTTTCGGCAGAAGGCAAAGCCTGGCGCCGGAAACGGAGCTGAGCGGACTTTGCTCCGACGTCATCCCCAGAGCGCAGTGAGCATGGGGATTATCTGCTTTTTCCGGCTCATAACCTTGGGCAGGAAAATGTGATTGTCCTTGGGCTGGATATTAAAAGCCTGTTGGATGATATCGTCGCTGCCGGAATACAGCAGATGGGAGCCCTCCAGCAGCACGTCGGTTATCATAAGGATGACGATGTCGAAGCCGTACTTGCTGCGCAGAGAGTTCATGGTCTCCATGAATTCATCCTGCCGGTCCAGGAGACGGGCGGAGTCTATACAGGTTATCTGGCTGACTCCTATGTCCTTCTCGGCTATATGGAACTGCTTATAGTCGCTCATGAACAGCTCTTCGGCGCTGCGGTCCTCAGCCCCGGAGGCGGAAAACAGCTCCTTGCCCAGCTCCTTCAGGGAGATGTTGGCTATCCGGGCCAGGCGATCGGCCATGGCCTTGTCCCGCTTGGTGCAGGTGGGGGACTTGAACATGACGGTGTCCGACAGTATAGCTGCGGCCATGAGCCCGGCCATGGCCGGGGAGGGCATGACTCCGTGCTCCTGATACATGGCGGTGATGATGGTGTTGGTGCTGCCCACAGGCTCATTTCGCACGGAGATTGGCTGACGTGTCTGGATATCCGCCAGACGGTGGTGGTCTATTATCTCCAGTATCTCCACCTGGTCCAGACCGGAGACGGATTGGGCCGCCTCGTTGTGGTCCACCAGAACCACCTGCTTGCGCCGGGGCCGGAGCAGATGGAAACGGGACAGGGTGCCCACTACCTTCTCGTTTTCGTCCAGGACGGGGTAGCAGCGGTAACGGCTGGAGAGCAAAGTCTCCTTTACGTCGTCCAGATAGTCGCTGAGGTGGAAGGTGACTATACCTTCGGTATGACACAGGCGCATCACCGGCACCGCCTGGTATATGAGCCGGGCTGCCTGGCGAGCGTCCAGAGGGGTGGAGATGATGCAGGTGTGGCCGGCGCTGTTCTCCAACTCCGGGGATATCTCAGACTGGCAGATTATCAAACAGGAGACCTGGGCCTTCAGGGCGGCATTTATCACATCCGGCTGGTTGCCGCAGATGAGTATACTGTCGCCGGAGAGGACGGTCTCGTCGGAAAAGCTCTTGGGCACGGCTATCTGTACTTTGCCGGAAATAGAATTGGAGGTCTGGGCAAACTCGTTTACCAGATTCCCCTCCAGCACGCTGATAAGATTGAAGAGGGGCAGCTGGTCCACACGGTTTTCGTAGACAGTGCGCAGGTCATAGGAGGCCACGTCACCGGCGGAGAGGATGCCGTAAAGGGTGCCGTCGTCATTGAGAATGGGTATGGTGGCCACCTCCCCGTCCCGCATGGACTGCCAGGCCAGCTCCAGGGGCACGGAGCGGTGCAGCTCCGGCGGATGGTCAAAGTCCAGGTCGCAGACCTGGGTGCGCATATTTTTTATGTACTTGGGAGGCTCAAAACCAAAACGCTGGAGCATATTCAGAGTCTCATCGTTTACGGAGCCGATGCGGACGGCTGTATACTCCCGGTCACCCAGGGCGTTACGCAGATTGGCATAGGCCATTGCGGCCACTATTGAGTCGGTATCCGGGTTGCGATGCCCGGTGACATATATCTCATTCATGAAAGTTCCTCCGATGCTCTTTGCTATTTCAGATTATATTGTAGAAGTTTTACAATTTCAAGCCAAATATTTCTTTCTTTGCGCCGAGTTTATCATACAATATCTACAAACAGTCTTTTACATCTGTGCAGGGAGAAATTTTCAGGATATTATTACATATAGAAATATGCATAATAAGAAAACAGGGCTAAGGAAAATAAGGGCTTTGGGCCGGAAAGAGAGGCGAGCGGAGGGACGATGATAAAGAAACTGAGGACTCTGGCGCTGCTGATACTGCTGACGGCGGTACTTCTCACAGGATGCGCATTAAATGAAGGGGAGACTCAGGCCCCGGCGCTGGGGGAGACCGAGACCTTTGAGGAGCTGGAATACCGGCGCCCGAATCTGGAGGAGATGGAACAGGCCGTGGAGCGCCTGGAGGAGAGTCTGGGCCGCCTGTGCCTGCCGGGCACGCTGGCAGACCGCATAGAGGACTGCTATGACTGCTACTATGACTATGAGACCATGCTGGCGCTGGCGGATATAAGGAACTGCCAGGATCTCACCGACCAGTTCTACAGCGCAGAATACGCCTGGTGCCTGGAAAACTTGCCCAGGATGCAGCAGCTGGTGGAGCAGATGTATGTCAGCTGCGCCTCCTCCGTCTATGCCCCCATATTGGAGAGGCTCTTTTTCTGGGAGGGTTTTTCAGAGCTCTATAGCGGAGGGGAGACGGGAGCACAGTCGGAGGAGATATATGAACTCTACCGGCAGGAAAACCAGCTCATCAACCAATACCGCAGCCTTATAGCCGACCCGTATGTAGAGCTGGACGGACAGAGGCTGAGCCTTGAGGAATACATGCCCACGGCCGACGTGGAGGGGTTCTATAGGGCTGTTGACGCCTACTATGAGCAATATAATCCCCGGCTGGGGGAGATCTTCGTACAGCTGGTGCAGCTGCGCCGGGACCAGGCCCGGCTGCTGGGCTACGACAGCTATGAGCAGATGCAGTATGAGCTGAGCTATGAGCGGGACTACAGCCCGGAGCAGGCGGAGGAGTACCTTGAGGATATCAAGGAATGTCTGGGCCCGGTATACCGGCAGCTCATGGACGCCCAGCCCTATGAGCAGCTTTTCCTGGACTATCTGTCCCAGGACTCGCTGATGGATATAATGGCCGGAGTAGCCGGAAATATGGGGGAGGATATACTGGAGAGCTTCCGGTTTATGGACAGACACCGGCTGTACGACGTGGAACAGAGACCATACAAAGCTTCCATGTCCTTCCAGACCTATCTCAGCAATTATGAGGCCCCCTTCCTCTTCCTCTCCCCATATGGGGACCAGAGCGACCTGCTGAGCTTCGCCCACGAGTTCGGGCACTTTACCGACGCCTATGTGAACTACAACGCCTATGAGACCACGGACCTGGCCGAATGTTTCTCCCAGTCCATGGAATACCTGATGCTCTTCTACCTGGACGGCTGCATGGAAGATGAAGAAATAGAACGGCTGATGTATTACAAGGCCCTGGATACGATGGATATGTATGTGGGGCAGGCCGCAGTCTCGGAGTTTGAGAGCAGGGCCTTCCGGCTGCCTTCGGAGGAGCTGAACACCGAGACGCTCAACAGGCTGTATCTGGAGATATGCGCAGACTACGGCATCTGCGACGCCGGGGCAGAGGAACTGGGTCTGGGCTGGATAGATATACCCCATCTTTTTGAAAGCCCCTTTTATGTGATCAGCTATCCGGTCACAAACGATATAGCCATGCAGCTGTTCGCCTTGGAACAGGACAGCCCCGGAACGGGCCTGGAAAAATTCATGGCCATGCTGCCGAGAGTATATGAGGGCTTCCTGCCCAGCGTGGAAGAGGCGGGGATGGACAGCCCCTTTGCAGAGGGGAGAATAGCTCAGGTGCTGGCGTGCCTGGAACCGGCCTTGAGGCTTGAAAAAATTTCGTAAAAAGACGGAACTTTTCCGGGCGGTCCTGCGTCCTATAAATATCAAGCTGTCGCCGGATGCAAAGAGACAAAGGGGAAAAAAGGTAAACATAAAGAGTTTTACCGGAATTATGGCGGACTTAACATTTTTTAAGATTTTCCCGGAATTGCTGAAAGCCTTGGCACGCAAGGGATTTACGCTAGGGCGACATAATTGATTGTAACAATTTGAGATAATTTGAAATTTTTTCCCAAATAGGTCTTGCAATTTGGTGACAGTTGTTGTAATATTATAGGCGAATCGTAACAACACTGAAATTTGATGAAAAACTTTTTTCGCCAGTCAGTAATTTATTTTACCCAGAGAGGGTAAGTTAGGGGGAGCAATCTATGAAAAAAAGGTTCATCAGTATGCTTCTGGCAGTTCTTCTGGTAGCGTCCCTGTTCGGGGGCGCTTCCCTGAGCGCCTATGCCGACGGTGACTACAGCACGGTGCAGTATACCATGGCCAAGGGCGACACGCTGCTTCAGATTTGCAACAATATGGGTCTGAACTTCTACACCTGTCAGACAGCTATAAATAAGCTGAACAATTTCACCAGCGAAGCCCAGTACAGAAAGCTGTACGTTGGCCAGGTGATAACTCTGCCCGCCAGCAATGAGGATGCGGCAAAGATAGCCTCCTCTTACATAAGCGGCAGCACTGGCAGCGGCTCTGTTGTGAACACCGGCAACAGCAGCTCCAGCGGCAATGTCAGCGGAAACGTGGCCTATTGGCTCATCCCCTACACCATACAGAGGGGCGAGACGGTTGTCGGTATATGCAACACCCTGGGCATCAGCTTCGACACCTATTCCAGCCAGATAATGCAGATAAACAATATCTCCTCCTGGAACAGGGTGGCCGCAGGCAAGACCCTGCTTCTGCCCACCGCCGTCAAGCCCGCCGCAGGCATCAGCTGCTATGCCGTTATTGCCCACAAGGTCGCTCAGGGAGAGACTACGTACGGCATCTGCCAGAACTACGGCATCAGCTACACCGCCAACTCCAGCCTGATGCAGGCCCTCAATCCCAAGGTGAACTTCAACTTTATCAAGTATAACACTACAATGCTGGTACCCGTGCCCACCGTCATCACTGCCGGCACCACCGGCGGCACCACCGGCGGCACCACCGGCGGCACTACCGGCGGCACTACCGGAGGCACTACCGGCGGCACCAGCAGCGGCAGCTCTTCTACCAAGACCTATTCCATCAGCTCCAGCTCCAGCGGCGGCGGCTCCGTGAGCTTCACCGTCAACGGCAAGAGCGTTAGCTCCGCAGCGGCCGGTTCCGTCGTTACCATCAAGACTAATCCTGAGAGCAACAAGACCCTGAATACCCTCAGCGTAGCTACTACGGACAAGTCCGCAGTTATTGCAGTCAATAACGGAACCTTTGTTATGCCGGAGAGCAACGTCAAGGTCACTGCCAGCTTTGGCAGCGGCTACCTGGTGGGACAGGGCTACTGGGGCGACGGCAGCGGCGATCTGGTCTGCACAGTGAACAACGTACCCGTGGACTTTGCAGTCAAAGGCGCCACAGTTAAGGTCACTGCCACGCCCGACGCAGGCTCTACCTTTGCAGGCATCAATGTTGTGAACTTTAGCAACAAGGTGCTCTTCTCCAACCTCAAGAGCGGAGACACCTTTACCATGCCCGGCGAGAGAGTTATAGTCCGAGTTTACTTTAATGCCGCTGCTACCTACGGCTTTACCAAGGAATCTACCACCAACGGCAGCTTCAGCCTCCAGGTGCTGGGGACCGAGGTGACAAATGCCGCAGCCGGTTCCATCGTGAAGGTAGTCACCAAGCCCAATACCGGCTATGAGGTAGAGAGCATTGACGTTATCTCCAACGGCAACGGACAGAAGATCAATTCCGGCAACAGCGATACCTTCACCATGCCGGCTTCCAGCGTCACCGTCACCGTCAAGTACAAGCTCTCCACCGTTAAATACAAAGTGACTGTGAACAACACTGCGATCGGCGGTACCGCTACGGCCAGTGAGAGCGGAGGATGGATAGTCCTTGAGGCATTTCCCAATGCAGGATACAAGCTGGACTACTACAAAGTTGAATACAACGGCATTGAGACTACTGCGGGCGAAGACGGTATCGCAATGCCCAACGCCGACGTAACCATTACTCCTGTGTTCAGGAAGAGAGTGGGCACGCTGAGCTTGAGCAACTATGACGGCTGGGGCGTTGTGTCCGTGACCTGCGACGGCAAGGCCGTGAACGACGGAGACTCCCTTACTGCGGGTAGCACTGTGAATGTGAGCGTCACCGATGTTAAGGCCGGATACCAGGCGGTTATTACAGCAAACGGCGAGACCATTTCCGGAAGCAGCGTAACGGTTCCCAATGACGGTCATCTGACTATAGCTGTCAGCTATGCCGCAAAGCAGAACACCCTGACTATTACTGACAACTGGAAGGGTTGCTTCAAGCTGAAAGTCGGCGGTACAGAGACCCTGATTACCAGCGACGTCAAGAGCATCAGTGTTGCCACCGGCGCCGAGGTGGAGATAATTGCGGCAGGTACTGAAACTCTGACCGGCTATATTCTGGACGGCGTTACAAAAGAGGGAGAGACCAAGTTCACCATGCCCGGTTCTAACGCCACCCTGCAGGTACTGATGGTAGACAATACGAAGCAGATAGTTTTGGACTCCGCCAACACATTCTCCAGCTCCGATATTGTGATTGAAAGCAACGGCTGAGAGACAGACAGCTGAAAACCCTATAAAACGTATAAAACCGGGAGAGTTTAGGCTCTCCCGGTTTTGAAACTGTCAAAAAGCCTCGCAGAGTTTTTTCGCCGCAGCGAAAAAATAAATTAAATCGTTTTCTGCGGCGGCGTGTACGTCGCAGAAAACACATCTCACGGAGCGAAGTGTCGAATTGTACGCCTCTGGCGTACAACCGAGGCATGGAGCGTAGTGCAATCCCTTTTGTCGAAGAAGGCTTGACCTTCTTCGACAAGCTGAGGGCGGCGCTGTTTGCGCCGCCCTGCCTTATGTTTTCCTCTCTCAGTCTTTCAGGTCCTCCGGCAGCACCGCCATCAGCGCCTCTCTGTCGGGCTCCTCCATAGCGGCCACCCGGTTGGACTG
>CALXGF010000211.1 GCA_944387735.1 uncultured Oscillospiraceae bacterium | reverse complement strand
GCTTGCCGTCGGTCTCCAGCACCACCTGGCTGCGCAGACCGTTTTCGATTAGAGCCTGGTGGGCCTCCGCCACACCCAGCTCCCAGGGCAGTCCAGCCCCATGGATGGAACTGCGTGGAGCGGCTCCGGTGCCTCCGTCATGCCCGGATATAAGAACTACCTGGGCCCCGGCCTTGGCGACGCCGGCGGCTATGGTGCCCACTCCCGCCTCGCTCACCAGCTTTACGCTTATTCTGGCCTGCCGGTTGGCGTTTTTCAAATCGTATATAAGCTGAGCCAGGTCCTCAATGGAATAGATGTCGTGATGGGGAGGGGGGGAGATAAGGGTAACGCCTGGAGTGGAGCAGCGGGTCTTTGCTATCCATGGGTAGACCTTCCTTCCAGGCAGATGCCCTCCCTCGCCGGGTTTCGCTCCCTGAGCCATTTTTATTTGTATCTCTTTTGCGCTGCAGAGGTAGGCGCTGGTGACGCCAAAGCGTCCTGAGGCCACCTGCTTTATAGCGGAGCAGCGTTCATCCAGAAGGCGTTCTGCCGCCTCGCCGCCTTCGCCGGAGTTAGATTTGCCGCCGATGCGGTTCATGGCTATTGCCAAACACTCGTGGGCCTCCTGAGATATGGAGCCGTAGCTCATGGCCCCGGTCTTGAAGCGGCGAACTATACTCTCCACCGGCTCCACCTCTTCCAGAGGTATTCCTCCTTTATCGTCAAAGCGAAAGTCCAGCAATCCCCGCAGGGCGTGGGGCTTCTCCGGGGCGTCCACCAACGCAGTATATTCCTTGAAGGTCTGGTAGCTGCCGCTACGGGCTGCCTTTTGCAGCAGAAGTATTGTGCGGGGATTATAGAGATGGTCGGCCTTATCCGGGCCTGAGCGCAGCTTGTGTATGCCTACGGAATCCAAGGTAGTGTCATATCCCAGACCCAGAGGGTCGAAAGCCTGGTTGTGGTTCCACTCTACCGCCTGACCTATCTCCTCCAGGCCAATGCCGCCCACCCGGCTGACGGTATTGGTAAAGTACTTGTCTATGACCGTTTTATTTATGCCCACGCACTCAAATATCTGGGCGGACTGGTAGGACTGTATGGTGGAGATACCCATTTTTGAGGCTATCTTAACTATGCCGTGGAGTATGGCGCTGTTATAGTCGTTGACGGCGGCTGTGGGGTCCTTGTCCAAAAGGTTTAAGGTCACCAGCTCCTCCACGCACTCCTGGGCCAGATATGGGTTAATGGCCTGGGCGCCGTAGCCCAGCAAAGTGGCAAAGTGGTGTACGTCCCTGGGCTCGGCGCTCTCCAGTATCACGGAGACGGCAGTGCGTTTTTTGGTGCGCACCAGATAGTGCTCCAGAGCGGAGACGGCCAGCAGGGAGGGGATGGCCACATGGTTCTCGTCCACTCCCCGGTCAGAGAGGATTATGATATTGGCCCCATTCTTATAGGCCCGGTCCACATTCACAAACAGCCGGTCCAGAGCATTCTCCAGGGGAGAACCCTTATAGTAGAGCAGAGGGATGGTCTCTACTCGAAAGCCGGGGCGTTTCATATAGCGTATCTTCATCATGTCCAGGGAGGTGAGTATGGGATTTCTTATCTGCAATACCGTGCAGTTTTCAGGCTTTTCTTCCAGAAGGTTGCCGCCGGAGCCCACATACACCGTGGTGTCGGTGACTATCTCCTCACGGATGGCGTCCATAGGCGGGTTGGTCACCTGGGCAAAGAGCTGCTTGAAGTAGCTGAACAGGGGAGGGTGAGTGTCGCTGAGCACGGCCAGCGGTGTGTCCACACCCATGGCGGAGGTGGGCTCGGCTCCGTCCCTTGCCATGGGCAAAATGGCGTCCTTCACTTCCTCATAGGTATAGCCGAAGGCTTTGTACAGCCGGTCACGCCACTGCTGGGTGGCACGCTCCACCTTCCGGTTGGGGATTGGCAGATCCCGGAGATAGACCAGATGGGAGTCCAGCCACTCGCCGTAGGGCTGCTGGTGGGCGTAGCGCTCTTTAAGCTCGCCGTCGTCTACCAGGCGGTGGGAGGCCAGGTCTGCCAGGAGCATGCGTCCGGGCTGTAGCCTGGATTTTTTCAGCACTTTTTCCGGAGGTATATCCAGCACACCCACCTCGGAGGCCAATATAAGCTGCTCGTCGTCGGTGAGATACCAGCGGCAGGGGCGAAGGCCGTTGCGGTCCAGAACCGCCCCAACCATGTCGCCGTCGGAAAAGACTATGGCTGCCGGGCCGTCCCAGGGCTCCAGCATGGTGGCGTAATAGTGATAGAAATCCCGCTTTTCCCGGCTCATCTTCCTGTCGTTTGCCCAGGGTTCCGGGATGCACATCATCACCGCCTTAGGCAGGGGAATCCCGCTCATCATTAGAAACTCCAAGGTGTTGTCCAGCATAGCGGAGTCGGAGCCGCTCTGGTCCACCACCGGCAGCACCTTGTCCATGTCCGACTCCAGAAGCCGGGAGTGCATGGTCTCCTCCCTGGCCAGCATACGGTCGGCATTGCCACGGATGGTGTTTATCTCCCCGTTGTGGAGTATGTAGCGGTTGGGGTGAGCACGCTGCCAACTGGGAGTGGTGTTGGTGGAGAAACGGGAGTGGACCAGGGCGATGGCGCTTTCGCAGTCGGCATCGGTTAGATCGGCGTAGAATTGCCGCAGCTGCCCTACCAGAAACATTCCCTTATACACTATAGTCCTGCTGGAGAAGGAGGAGATATAGGTGTTCACGTTGGACTGCTCAAAGAGACGCCTTGCCACAAAGAGCTTCCGGTCAAAGTCCAGGCCCCTGGCGCAGCCTTCGGGCCGCGCCACAAAGCACTGGCAGATGCTGGGCATACAGTCCAAAGCTTTGCGCCCCAGTATCTCCGGGTGTGTAGGCACGTCCCGCCATCCCAGAAAGTCCATGCCCTCCTTGGCAATAATTATCTCCATCATCTTCTTGGCCTGGGCCCGCTTCAGACTGTCCTGAGGGAAAAAGAACATACCCACGCCGTAGTCACGCACACCACCCAACACGATACCAAGATCCGCAGCGGCCTTCACCATAAGCTTGTGGGGTACCTGTATCATCAGACCCACGCCGTCGCCGGTCTCCCCGGAGGCATCCTTGCCAGCCCGATGCTCCAGCTTTTCTACAATTTTCAGGGCCTTGTCCACTGTGTCGTGACTGGGATTTCCCTTGAGATCCACAATGGCGCCGATGCCGCAGGCGTCGTGCTCCATACTGGGTTCGTATATCTTTAGCCTCTGCTCCTGTCCCATAGGGAGACCACCTCTTTCCAAAATACAACTTTTTCCACACTGCACTGTAAAAGTTTATCGCTTTAAGTCGATAAATAAAATAAATATAAAAAAAGCACAAAGGGACTGATAAAGTACGGCCTTGTACTATAGACGTATTATAGCCGCCGGGATATAGCCTGTCAACGCCTTTGCCGGCATATAGGGAGGAGTGAATTTTTTTTCGCCTTTATGCACAGCAGAAGAGAGAGAACAGACCGTCGGCCTATGAAATTTTAACGATTTTTAGTTGAGCATTTAAAGCCGCTTATCCGAGAAAGTGGAAGGCAAATGTATAAATGAAAAGAAAGACAGTAGGGGGGACGTAAAAAAGCGGGCGTAATGGACTGGGGGAGCCCAAACCTTGCAGTCTGAGCTCAAGCTTGCTCCGCCTCTATATGGCCCAGTTGGGAGTATATCATGCCGCTCTTGCCACGGGTGGAGAGCATGAGAGAGACCCTATGAGCCTTCATTGCCGCCTTAGGCAGCTTTATATGGGCAAAGTCCGGGACATGATCATATTCCGGCTTCCTCACCAGGGTGATGTGGGGCAAAAAATTCTTTCTGTCAAAGGGAATACCCGCCTGAGCCAGGGCGTGGCGCAGCTGGCGGACAAGACTGCTGAGCTCTCCGCTCTCCTCCAGACCGGCCCACCACAGCCCTCCAAAGGAACCCAGTCCCCGGAGCCGCAGCTCAACAGGTTCAAAACGCAGCCCCTCCAGCACCTCCAAAACGGAATCAGATTCGGGATAATCGCCGATAAAGGCCAGAGTGAGGTGCAAATTCTCCGGCGGAGTGTAATTGCCACGGACACCCAGGCGGCGCAGCTGATTTTGAATGTCCGTCAGGGTGTTTCTCATTTCCTTATTCAACCGTATGGCGACGAACAGTCTCATGTGCCGGCCTCCGTTTCTTTGATGGCCCCATTGTATCACAGGGAGTGGGCGCCTTAAAAGAAAAATATGCTTCTCAGGAGCAAACGCTCATGGGGATGCAGGCTATGAGCTCAAAGCGCCCGTCTTCAGTGCGCGTGTCCAGACTGCCGCCGCAGCG
>CALXGF010000210.1 GCA_944387735.1 uncultured Oscillospiraceae bacterium | reverse complement strand
AGCTGGCCCCCTTCAAGGCCGGCAGCTATATAAACATCAGGACGGAGCTGGCCGGCTCCGTGGCCCGCCGCACCTACTCCCTGTCCTCCAGCCCCAAAGAGGCCCTGGAGGGGAAGTACCGGGTGACTGTGAAGCTGAAAGAGGGGGGCTTCATGTCCGCCTGGCTCCACAATGAGGCCCAGGTGGGGGACAGCCTGCTGGCTACCGAACCCGGCGGCTTTATCACCCACTCATCTATCCGGGACTGCCGCCATGTTGTGGGCCTGGCGGGAGGCAGCGGCATCACTCCCTTCATGTCCATGGCCAAGGCCATCCAAGAGGGCAGCGAGGACTTTGAACTTACCCTGCTCTACGGGGCCAGGACGGAAGATGACCTGGTGTTCAAGGCGGACTTTGACGCCATAGCCGCCGCCTGCGACCAGGTGAAGGTGGTCTATGTCCTCAGCGATGAGGAAAAGCCGGGCTTTGAAAAGGGCTTTTTGTCTGCGGAGCTGATAAAGAAATATGCCGGGGAGGAGCCCTTCTCCGTCTATGGGGTGGGCCCCGGGGCCATGTGCGACTACCTGGACAAGGAGTTGCCCAAGCTGGGCCTGGAGCGGAAGTTCATCCGCATGGAGCGCACCGAGGACGTGTACGACGCGGGAAAGCCGGCGGACTACAGCCTCACCGTCCATTACCGGGACGAGGTCCTCACCCTCCCCGCCCGCAGCGACGAGACGGTGCTCGCCGCCTTTGAGCGAGCGGGACTGGTAGTGAACAACAAGTGCCGGGTGGGCTACTGCGGCTTCTGCCGCAGCCGCCTCATCAAGGGCGAGTACCACGCCAACCGTTATGAGAAGCTGCGCCTGGCCGACGAGCAGTTCCACTATTTCCACCCCTGCTGCTCCTATCCCATGTCCGATATGGAGATAGAGGTCTACAGCCGCTGAGCCAAGCTGCCTTTGAAATCCAAAATGAAGGAATAAATACTAAGAGGCCGGAGCCCTGGAAACAGGCGCCCGGCCTCGATTTTACTACAGCCCCGGCGGAAGCTTGCCGCTCGCCGGGGCTCTTTTTGCCGGCCTGGCATGGGAAAAACGGCTGATTTCTGGGGGGATTTAGTTTTCTTAACGGATAAAAATAATTTTTTACAGTATATTTATACTCTTTCGACTGCACAAATGCCTGAGATAATATCTGCAACTTACATTAAAAACAAAGAAATTCAAAACTTTTCTCGAAGGATTATCTGGAAAATATAAACAAATACAAGCTTTTACGCCAATTAAGACATGTTGTGCAAAAACCTGCCGTATAGTATAATTAATAAAAAATAGCGCTGATGTGCAGCGGTAAGGAAAGGCGGAATGTCATTGATAGAATTTATCAAGGTATCAAAGAGTTATAAGCAAAACATGGTCATTCAAAATATGGATCTGACCATAAACAAGGGAGAACTGGTGGTGCTCATTGGGCCGTCTGGCTGCGGAAAGACCACTACCCTGAAAATGATCAACAGGCTTATACAGCCAAGTTCCGGTAAGATACTCATTGACGGCGTAAACATCATGGATCAGGACGTGATCAGCCTGAGGAGGAACATAGGATATGTTATTCAGCAGACCGGGCTTTTCCCTCATATGACCGTAGAGGAAAACATACAGGTTGTGCCTAAGCTGAAAAAAATGTCTCCTGAGGAGATAAAGAGCAGAACCCTGGCCATGATGGAGATGGTAGGGATGGACCCGGAGGAGTTCCTGTACCGCTATCCTATACAGCTCTCCGGAGGACAGCAGCAGAGGATAGGCGTGGCCCGAGCCTTTGCCACCGACCCCAACATCATCCTGATGGATGAGCCCTTCTCCGCCCTGGACCCAATAACCAGGTCACAGCTTCAGGACGAGCTTGTAGAGCTGCAGAGCAAGCTGCATAAGACCATAGTCTTTGTCACCCATGACATGGACGAGGCCATAAAGATTGCCGACCGTATCTGTATACTAAACGGAGGGAAGATACTTCAATATGCCACTCCGGAGGAGATACTGAAGAACCCGGCACACGGATTTGTCAGCGACTTCGTGGGACGCAACCGGATATGGAACAGCCCGGAGCTGATAAAGGCGGAGGATATAATGATACCCGACCCGGTTACCACTGCCGGAGGCCATACTCTGCTTCAGGCAATAGAGGTGATGCGCCAGAACAAGGTGGACAGCCTTCTGGTAGTGAACTCCAAACGCCAGCTCAAAGGTATAATAACCGCCCGTATGATAAGGCAGGCCCAGGACAGAAACGCCTTGGTGCGGGATACCATGATAAGCGACTGCGTCACGGTTTGCCGGGGCGATTCCATAGTGAATCTGCTTCGTACACTCAAGGACAACCAGCTGTCTGCCATACCCGTGGTGGGCCCGGATAACGAACTGGCAGGGCTTATCACCAACAGCAGCCTGGTCACCACTCTGGGTGCCAGATTCATTGAAAGCTGAAAGGGGGCGGCAGAGTGAATTTTTTTGAATACGTCATATACCGCCAGGACCAGATACTTCAGGCCTTGGCGGAGCATGTGGAGCTGACGCTGCTGGCCGTGGCCTGCGCAGTGGTAATCGGCGTCCCGCTGGGGCTGCTCATAGCCAGCGTCAAACATCTGAATAAACCGGTTATCGGCATAGCCAACGTGGTGCAGGCGGTTCCCAGCCTCGCCTTCTTCGGCTTTCTCATCCCTCTTCTGGGTATAGGCAGTCTTCCAACGATCTTCATTGTGGTACTGTATGCACTGCTGCCGATATTGAAAAATACATATACCGGGCTCAAGGGCATCAGTGCCGACGTACTTGAGGCAGCCAAGGGCATGGGCATGACAAAGTTCCAGGTCCTGTGGCAGGTGCGCTTTCCGCTGGCCCTGCCGGTCATTATGGCAGGTATACGTATTGCCTCGGTAAATGCTGTGGGCCTGGTGACCATTGCAGCCTTTGTGGGCGCCGGAGGTCTGGGCTATCTGATATACTCCGGCATACAGACTTTGAACAATAACCTCATTCTCGCCGGAGCAATACCGTCCTGCATACTGGCCCTGCTTATGGACTTCCTTGTGGGCCGGGTGGAGAGGCTGGTCACTCCTGTGAGCTTCCGCCTGGGCAGCGTCAGGCTGGATAAGAACACCAACGCCCGTATGCGCCGCAGCCGGCGGATGGCCTTTGCAGCCATTGCCCTGGTGCTGGCAGTATCCTTGGGGGCCATGGCCGTCAATGCCTTCAGCAGAGAGGAGAAGGTCATCAGCGTGGGTTCCAAAAACTACACCGAGCAGCAGGTCTTGGGCTATATGGTCTCCGACTTGATTGAAGGCAATACCGACATCAAAGTGGACAGACGCATCAATCTTGGCGGCACCCAGATCTGCTTTGAGGCCATCAAAAGCGGAGATATAGATTTGTACATTGATTATA
>CALXGF010000209.1 GCA_944387735.1 uncultured Oscillospiraceae bacterium | reverse complement strand
AGCTGACAGAAGAAAAGCTGGAGGAAATTGCCGAGGGGATAAACTTCCTGGGGCTGGGGGAGAAATCCCAGGTGGATGAGGAAGCCAAACAGCCCCGCCCAACGCCTCCGCCTCCCACCGGCGGGGAGATGCAGGAGCGGAGAAACAACATGGCAGCCGGGACTGTGGACCTGGGGGAGAGCTTCTGGGGCAACCCATACAGCCCTGTAAATTCAAAGCTGGAAATAAGCGTGGAGGAGCTGAGCCTGTCGAACAACATCTATGACGCCGGATGGGAACCGGAGCAGTTTCTGGAATACAGCGTGGAGAGCAGAAAAGAGAACGGAACCTGGGAGAGCATTTCCTATCCAGACTATTTTGACCGGGACAGCGGGGAACTCATAGACGGGGTGCAGCTGCTGACGGTGAAAATAAGAGTGACAAACCGGCATAATGGAAATATTGACACAGGCGTGGGTACCAACCTGTTTGCAAACTGCCAGCTCTACCTTATAAATGCCGGAAAGATAATAGGGGACGAGGATGGGGCGTATAAGGATAATATAGCCTATTCCGGCCCATGGGGCGGCGGGCAGTATACTCTGGTGGAGCTTGCGCCGGGGGAGACGCTGAGTTATTCTCTTGGCTACGCCATAGATGACGCCTTCCCGCTGGAGGAGGCCTGGCTGGCCACCGTACCCCAGGGGATACCGGGGGCTTACATTCCCGTCAGTCTGGCGGAAGTAAAATAAAATCTTTGAATACAAAAATCCCCGGACGCTCAGCGTCCGGGGACAAACATTTGTTTAGCTTTCAGTTAAGCTGCCGGGACAATCATTCCTTCTTGCCCAGATCCAGCTTAATGGTCTCAAACTCCTGGTTCAGCAAATCGAAGTAGTAGAGGGTGCCGGTCTCCACCGGGCGGCCGATGAGCATTTTCACGGCCAGAGCGGCCTGCACGGAAGCGCAGAGGGAGGGGGCGAAGCTCAAAACGCTCCTGTCCCTGAAGCTGACGCCCTCGGGGTACAGCACGTCTATCAGCCCGTCGCCGGGCATGGAAATGCCGACCTGGGCTACCCATCCGGATATAGCTCCGTGAATATAAGGGACCTCTGCCTCGGTACAGGCGGCGGCCAGGATGCGCCGGGCACGTATATTGTCCAGCCCGTCCAGCACCAGGTCACAGCCGGAGACTATCTCTTTGGCATTGTTGCTGTCCAGATAGGCGGCCACAGGCTCTACCTCTATCCTGGGGTTGATGCGCTGGACCCTGGCCTCAGCAGCCCTGGCTTTGGGCCGGCCCATAAGGGGCTGTTCGCTGAGAAGCTGGCGGTTAAAGTTGCTCTCCTCAAAGACGTCTCCGTCCACGGCACGGATATAGCCCACGCCGATGCGGGCCAGAAGCTCAATGAGATATCCTCCGATACCGCCACAGCCTATGACGGCGACTCTCTTGCTGCGCAGCAGGCGGCATTCCTGGTCGGATAGGGCGGGTATATTCCTCTCATAGCGTCTTTCCATCTCAGCCACCTCCTACCGGGGGGAAGAGGGCTACAACGTCCCCATCCTCCAGCTTGGTTTCCGGCGTCTTGTGGAAACCGTTGACCAGAAGGATGGACACCTCCCCCGGAAGAATATCCAGGTGATTGAGAATGTCGCTGGCGGTGGGAAAATCCTTACTGTCCAGCAGGATGGACTTCTCCCGCCCTTGACGCAGCGTGGCAAACAGACGAACTTCTATCATAACTTCTCTCCTTTCATGCGCTGCACACAGCCTTTGGCTTGTGCTGCGGAAATATATTCCGAAAGGGCACACTGCCCTTAACGATACAGAGAAGAGGAGGCAGCTGCGGCCTGCAGAGGCTGGGCCGCAAAGCAGATTGCTGAGCTGCCGGTGAATGAAGCAGGAAGGGCGGGGCTGCTTCGGTCCCCGCCCTTCCTTATTATACTTATTTACCCACGCACTCGTCAAGTCCCAGCTTCTTCAAAGTTTCGTCAGTGGGGAAGGCGTTCACCCAGCCCCTGGCTTCGTAATACTGAGGCAGAGTCAGCGGCAGCTGCGACACCATGCCCTTTGAGGGGCCGTTGGCTATGGGCTCCTCCAGCAGGCGCTTGGGCAGCCGGTCATCCTCGGGCTTCATGCCTGCGGCCTTGTTGAACATGCGCTCTATATTATATATCCTGTCGCCTATCTCCAGAACTTCCTCCACGCTGTGGTTGGTGCCGGTGGCGGCGTTGAGCAGGTCCGTGTACTCCTGGGCCCCCATGGCAAAGGAGGTGAACAGGCAGTGGCCCATGGAGTCTATGACGGCGGTGAGATCCTGGAAGGTCTTGGCCCAGACCGCCTTGTCGTCGGTGACGGTGCGGTCCAGCTGCTGGGGCAGACCCAGAACCTCCGGGGATATCATGTAGCCCCGGACATGGCAGCCGCCTCTGTTGGACGTGGCATATGTTATGCCTATGCCCTGAATGCCACGGGCATCATAGGCGGGCATCTCCTGCTTTTTGACGCTCATGGACATTTCCGGCATGCCGTAGTGTTCACAGAGCCGGGCGGAGCCGCTGCTCATAAGCCAATCCAGCTCAGTCTCAGGATTGCCTATGCGCTTTGTCCATTCCACAAGGGCTTTGGTGCTGCCCCATTCCAGAGGTACGCCTGCGCAGTCCTCCTCTTTTATTGCTCCCCTCTGGTAGAGCTCCATGGCGGCGGCAATGGTGCAGGGGACGGAAATGGCATCCAGTCCGTATTCGTTGCAGAGCATGTTGCACTCGTCTATAACGTTGAGGTCGTTGTTGCCGCAGTTGGCGCCATAAGCCCACAGGGGCTCATATTCCGGGCCGCCGGTTATGTGGCCGTTCACATTGATGATGCGTCCGCAGGCGATTGGGCAGCGGTAGCAGGCCCCGGCCTTTACCAGATATTTCTCCGCCAGAGCTTCGCCGGAGATATCCTCCGCCTTTTCAAAGTAGGACTCCTGCCAGTTCCTGGTGGGCAGCGAGCCCACATTGTTGATTATGTTAACCAATATGGCGGTGCCCAGCTGGCGCAGACCGGAGGAGGTGACAGGGTTTGCCATGAGCACATCCATGGCTCTCTTGGTGGCCGCCTTCAGGGCATCCACGTCGGCGATGTTGTCCAGATTCCGGCGGCTGGCCTTGACCACGATGGCTTTGAGCTTCTTGGAGCCCATGACGGCGCCTACGCCGGAGCGGCCTGCGGCCCGGTCCTTATCATTCATGATGGCGGCCATGAGCACCTTCTTTTCACCGGCAGGGCCGATGTTGAGCACCGAGGCCTCTGCGCCGTGCTTTTCCTTCAGTGCGGCATCCATGGCCTCGCTCATCATGCCCAGATATTCCTGAGCGTCCAGCAGTTCGATCTTGTCATCCTCAATGTTGATGTAGGTCCACTTGGGGGCTTCGCCTTCCACGATTATTGCATCCCAGCCCGCATACTTCAGCTTGGCTCCCCAGATACCGCCGGAATTGGAGCAGGCGATCATCCCGGTGAGGGGGGATTTGGTGACCACCATGTAGCGGCCGGTGGAAGGTGCGCTGGCGCCGGTCATTGGCCCGGTTATATAAATCAGCTTATTTTCCGGGGACAGAGGGTCCACCGTGGCTACGCCCTCGTCGTAGAGTATTTTGGTGCCCAGGCCGCGGCCGCCTATAAACTTGTGGGCCAGCTCCAGATCCAGCTTTTCCGCCTTGATCTCACCTGTGCTCAGGTTTATTCTGGCGATTTTCTCATAATATGCTCCGGACATAATATTACCTCCCTATGTGTTGTAAAAAGTTTTGTCAGTCAAAAGAAATGGCCGATATAGCTGATTAAATTATATTATGTATTTCTTTTGCCGCAAGTTGACCGGGACATTTCTGTGTGAAATTGCATGAAAGAATACCAAGTTGCATGAAACGGTTTAGGGGGAGTGTGCGAAAGAGTATTAAACTGTACGAAATGAGATTAGCTCCCGGTATTAAGGGCTTGTGTACAACTTGCGGAAATGGTATAATATGATAAAAACAACAAAAATTGGAATGAATTTCCAAAGGAAAGGCAGGAACATTCATGGCACAGAACAAATCCCTGTCCACCCAGGAGGTGGCGGACATACTCCATGTGAGCAAGTCCACCATATATGAACTCATCCGGCGGGGAGAGATCAATTCATACAAGATAGGCAGAAAGGTGCGTTTTACTCAGGACGATGTTGATGCCTACATTGCTCGCTCCCGCCATGAGCATTCCACTCAACCGGTGAAGAAAATAGACACCGGGTCAACTCTCCTAAGCCCGGAGGAGCCGGGGGCTCCGGATATAATTATTTCAGGGCAGGACGTGGTGCTGGATATCCTGGCGAATTATCTGCAGCAGTGTGGCGTGAAAGCTGGACGAACTTATTTGTCCAGCTTTGAAGGACTGCTGGCTCTGTACCAGGACAAGGTTGATGCAGCTGCCTGCCATCTCTTTGACGGCAGGCGTTTCAATACGGGCTTTGCCGCCAGCCTTGTTCCGGGAATTGCAACGGTGCTTGTGAACGTCTCATACAGAAAGCGGGGATTTTACGTACGCCGGGGCAACCCCAAAGGAATACGTGGCTGGGACGATCTGGGACGGGGAGATATAAGCATACTCAACCGCCGTCCAGGCTCCAGCTCCCGTATACTTTTGGACGTACAGCTAAAGCGAATGGGCATTCCTGCCTCCACATTGAAGGGCTATGACAGAATAATGGGCTCTCATCTGACCATGGCTGCGGCCATTGCTGAGGGTGAGGCGGATCTTGCCATAGGTACCGAGCGCATTTCCCGGCAAATGGACGGCATAGACTTCATTCCTCTGATGGAGGAGCGTTTTGACATTGCTATAAAAAAGCAGGAGTTGGAGAGAGAACCGGTGGGGAAAATGATAGAGCTTCTGAATAACAGCGCCTTCCGGCGGGAGATATCTCGCTTTTCAGGAAATGACTACAGGGATTCCGGAAAAATAATAGCAGAGGTGTAAAATGTTAAGTGTTAAGACGCCGGAAGAGGTTCTGGCTATGATAGAAACTGAATTTAGCCCACTGTCCGACAGAACGGAGCTGCTGCCACTGACGGCGGCCATTGGCCGGGTGCTGGCTGAGGACATAGCCGCAGAGGAATATGTGCCGGACTTTGACCGCTCCACCGTGGATGGATACGCCGTCAGAGCCAGGGACACCTTCGGCTGTTCCGATGCTATTCCTGCCATATTGCGGCAGACCGGAGAGGTACTCATGGGGGAGGGAGCGGACTTTGAGCTGGAGAGCGACTGCTGCTGCGCTGTACCTACAGGAGGGGCAGTTCCCCGTAATGCGGACAGCGTTGTAATGGTGGAATACACCGAGGATTACGGCGACGGCTCCATAGGAATAGCCAAACCCACCGCTCCCGGCCAGAACATGATATTCAAAGGGGACGACGTATATCCGGGCAAGAGCGTACTTAAGAAAGGCCGGGTGCTTTCTTCACAGGATATAGGTGCGCTGGCTGCAATAGGCCGGGTACAGGTGCCGGTGGTGAGAAAGCTCAGGGTAGGCCTCATTTCCACCGGGGACGAGCTTGTTCCTCCGGAGGAAAAGCCGGGGCCGGGGCAGATACGGGATGTAAACGGCCCCATGCTCACGGCACTGCTCAGCGCTTTCGGAGCGGAGGTAATAAACTGGGGCATAGTTAAGGACGATGAAGAAAAGCTCCGTTTTACGGTGGAAGAGGCCATGAAAAACTGTGATGCGGTGCTGCTGTCCGGTGGCAGCAGCGTGGGAGTAAAGGACGCCGCCTGCCGCATAATCCAGAGCCTTGGGGAGCTGCTGCTCCACGGCATAGCCATAAAGCCGGGCAAGCCCACCATTATGGGCAGAGCCGGGGCAAAGCCACTGGTGGGGCTGCCGGGGCATCCGGTGGCGGCTTGGTTTGTAACAAGGCTTTTTGTGCTGCCACTGCTGTCAAGGCTTATGGGCAGAGAGACGGAAAGCTATACCGTCACCGCCCGTCTGACCGAAAGCATGAGCGCAAACCACGGTCGGGCCCAATATCAGTGCGTGAGACTTGAGGAGCGCTCCGGAGAGCTGTGGGCTCATCCAATACGTACCAAGTCTGGACTTATAAGCACTCTGGCGGGAGCGGACGGCTTCTTCTGCATAAGCCGGGACTGCGAGGGCCTGCCTGAGGGCGCCAAAATACAGGTAACGACAGGAGAGTGAAAACATGTCTTTTGAATATCTGACAAATGTACCTCTTAAAAAAGCCAGGGAGGATTATCTCAAACTGCTGAAGGAAAAGGGTTTTGACTCTAAAACCGAGACCATACCCGCTTGCCGGGCCTGCGGGCGGATAACGGCCAGGCCGGTATACGCCCATATCTGCGCCCCCCACTATGCCGCCAGCGCCATGGACGGCGTGGCCGTGAAGGCCGGGGACACCTTCGGCGCTACGGAGACCACTCCGGTGACACTGAAGACTGAGCAGTTTGTGGAGCTGGACACCGGCGACCCCATCCCTGAGGGCAGGGACGCGGTGATAATGGTTGAGGACATCGTGAGAAAGCCTGACGGCTCTATAAGCATCCACGCCCCTGCCGCCCCCTGGCAGCATATTCGACAGATAGGAGAGGACGTCTGCGCCGGGGAAATGATCCTGGGTGCCCATATGGAGGTGAGTCCAGCAGCTATAGGGGCCATGATAGCCGGAGGCGTCATGGAGCTGGTAGTTATTAAAAAACCGGTGGTGGGCATCATACCCACCGGAGATGAGATAATTCCACCCTGCTCCGACCCAAAGCCCGGAGATATACTGGAGTTCAACTCCTCTATATTTTCCGCCATGGTAAAGGGGTGGGGAGCCGAGAGCCGGACATATCCCATAGTTCCGGATAAGTTTGAAGAAATAAAGGCGACCGTTTCAAAAGCAGCGGAGGACTGCGACCTGGTCATCCTCAACGCCGGCTCCTCCGCCGGGAGGGAGGACTACTCCGCCGAAGCCATAGCACAGCTTGGCCAGGTGCTGTATCACGGCATAGCCATAAAGCCGGGCAAGCCCGCTATCCTGGGCTGCCTGGGGGCAAAGCCGGTGCTGGGAGTGCCGGGCTATCCCGTCTCCGGGATAATAGTTATAGAGCAGCTGCTGAAGCCGCTTATAGACCGCTGGTATCACAGCAGCCCGGCCCCGGAGAAGACAGCCGCCGCCACCCTTACCCGCCCGGTAGTCTCCAGCCTCAAGTATCAGGAGTTTGTCCGGGTGCGCATGGGATATGTGGGAGAAAAGCTCATGGCCTCCCCCCTCAGCCGGGGCAGCGGCGTGGTCTCCTCCTTTATGAAGGCCGATGGGATTCTCACCATACCCCAGGGTGTGGAGGGCTACGAGGCCGGGAAACAGGTGGAGATACAGTTGCTGAGCCGGGAGGAACGGCTGAAAAATACCCTGGTGGTCATCGGCAGCCACGACCCGCTGCTGGACGAGCTGGCAAACATGATGCACCTGGAGGACCCCCGGGTATACATGAGCTCCTCCCATGTGGGTTCCATGGGCGGCATAATGGCCATACGCAGGGGAGAGGCCCATGCGGCGGGCTGCCACCTGCTGGACACCGAGACAGGGGAATATAACCTGTCCTTCATAAGAAAATACTTCCCTAAAGGCGGCGTGCGGCTCCTGCGCTGCGTAGGCCGCCAGCAGGGCCTGATGCTGCAGAAGGGCAATCCCCTGAACATTCGGGAATTTAAGGATATAGCCGGGAAAGATGTGCGTTATGTAAACCGCCAAAAAGGCTCCGGAACCCGCATCCTAGCCGACTATCTTTGTAAAAAAGAGGGCATAGCCCCGGAGAAGATATACGGTTATGAGCGGGAGGAGCTGACCCACACCAGCGTTGCCGCTCAGATAGCCTGCGGTTCTGCGGATGCGGGCATGGGCATATACTCCGCCGCAAAGCTCTACGGCCTGGACTTTCTGCCGGTGTGCGTAGAGGAGTACGATCTGCTTATACCGGACCACGCCTGGGACAGCCCCATGGTACGGCAGCTGGTAGCCAGCTTAAAGAGCCCGGCCTTCCGGGAAAAGATAGAGTCCATGGGGGGCTATACCCTTGAGCGGCCGGGCGAGATAATAGAGCTGGGATACTGAGAGCGGGGACTTGATGGAAGATGACTGACCAATACGGAAGGGAGATAAATTATCTGCGCCTGTCGGTGACGGAGCTGTGCAATCTCCGCTGCCGCTACTGCATGCCTGCGGAAGGCGTGTGCAAAAAGCGCCATGAGGACATGCTCACCGAGGACGAGATGATAAGGGCGGTGGAGGCCGCCGCCTCCCTGGGGATAAGCAAGCTGCGTATCACCGGTGGAGAGCCCTTGGTTAAAAAGAATATCCTGTCCATCTGCCGCCGGGCTGCGGCGGTGGAGGGAATAGAGGAAGTCTGCCTAACTACCAACGGCACCCTGCTGCCGCCTCTGGCAAAGCCTCTGAAGGAGGCGGGGGTCCGGCGGCTGAACATCAGCCTGGACACTCTGGACAGGGATAAGTACGCCTACATAACCCGTATAGGCAGCCTGGATCAGGCGGCGGAGGGCATCCACGCCGCCCTGGAGGCGGGCTTTGAAAAGGTGAAGATAAACTCCGTGCTCATCGGCGGCTTTAACGACGACGAGATATCCGATCTGTCGGAACTGACCCGGCGCTATCCTCTGGATCTGCGCTTTATCGAGCTGATGCCCATGTGCGCCGGAGGGGACTTCGGAAAGGCGTCTTTCATCCCATATACCAGAGTGCTGGAGGTTCTGCCTGAGCTTGAGCCGGTGGAGCCGGACGGGGGAGTAGCCAAGCTGTACCGCCTGCCAGGAGCCATTGGAAACGTGGGCCTTATAAGCCCGGTGAACGCCCACTTCTGCGGCAGCTGCAACCGCATCCGCCTGACGGCAGACGGCAAGCTGAAGCCCTGCCTGCACTCCGCCAGTGAGTACGGCATAAAAGGGCTGGACTTTGACGGAATGCGCTCCGTCATGGAAAAGGTCATATACAACAAGCCCGCCTGGCACGGACTGCTGGATGCGGACAACCGCAGCCACGCCGGACGGAACATGAACCAGATTGGAGGCTGAGTATGGGAGACTTTACCCACTTCAACGACCAGGGCCGGGCAAAGATGGTGGACGTGGGGGAAAAGCCCCCTACCCGGCGCAGCGCCACGGCGGCGGGCCGGGTGCTGGTGAATGAGGAAACCTTCCGCCTGATAAAGAGCGGCGGCATGAAAAAAGGGGACGTGCTCACCGTGGCCCAGGTGGCCGGTGTGATGGGGGCAAAACATACACCACAGCTCATCCCTATGTGCCACCCCATCCTTATCGACGGCATAGACCTGAAGCTGAGCCTGGACAGGCAGCGGCTCTCCGTGGAGATAGAGGCCACGGTGAGCTGCGACGGCAGGACCGGAGTGGAGATGGAGGCCCTCACCGCCGTCAGCTCTGCCGCCCTCACTGTGTACGACATGTGTAAGGCGGTGCAGAAGGATATGGTGATAGAGGATATTCGCCTTATAAGAAAAAGCGGCGGTGTACACGGAGATTTTGAGAGGGAGGATGGAACATGAGCTATACGGCGGCAGTTATAACCGTCAGCGACAAGGGCTACAGAGGGGAGCGGGAGGACACCAGCGGCCCCAATTTGTGCAGGCTGCTGAAGGAGCGGGGATATGAAGTAAAGCGCAGCGCCCTGGTGCCCGACGATATGGATATGATAAAGGCGGAGCTGGTAAACTGCGCCGACGTTCTGGGTATAGCCCTGATACTCACCACCGGCGGCACCGGCTTTTCCCCCAGGGACATCACCCCGGAGGCCACTCTGGCTGTGGTGGAGCGGCCCACTCCCGGAATACCTGAGGCCATGAGGGCCGAGAGCATGAAGATAACCCCAAGAGGCTGCCTGTCCCGCTCCGCCGCAGGCATAAGGGGCTGCAGCCTGATAGTGAACCTCCCCGGCAGCAAGAAGGCGGCGGAGGAAAATCTCATGGCGGTGCTTGGCCCCATAGCCCATGGCCTGGAAATGCTGCTGGGAGAGGGCAGCGCCGACTGCGCCGGAACAGAAAAATAAACCCACGGGTGGATGAACAGCATAAGGTAGATGAACAGCCAAAGGCACGGCCGCTGACAATAGTTTCAGCGGCCGTGCCTTTGTATTCGGTTATGTATTCAGTTGATTTCCGTCTCGCTGACGCACTCATTTTTTATGCGCCCCACCAGATATTGCAGTGCGTCTACCACATGGGGGCGGATGTCCCCGCCGATAAGCACCAGCATGATATCATCCCCCAGCTCCAGCCTTCCCTCGTTGAGCCAGACCCGGATATAATATATCCCCTCCAGCTCATAGGCGGCGGCTATGGCGGCGTCCACTTTTTCCCGGTCATAGGAGAAGACCATGCCGGCGACGGGCTTGGCACTCTCGTCTCCCTGGCGTACCAGGGCTCTTGGGCTTTGGCGCACCACGCCGTTGTGAAATAGATACATGCCTATCTTCGGGGCGCTCTCATGGGCTTTGGCCTCTCTCAGCCAGGCGTCGATGGATGGCGCTGAGTTGCTCATAGCTGTTCCTCCCGTATTTTACAGTTTTTGCTGCTGTCACTATACACCCTGGGAGGAAAAAAGAAAAGCAGAAAAGAGTTGAAAGCCGAGAGAGGCTGTGGTATAATCCCCTTATATGCGAGCCGGTCTGTAAGACAGGGACAGCTGAGAAACGAATATTTGCTGTAAAGCGGTGGACGAGCCTCTTTCCAGAAGCTGCTCAGGTGCGGCCTTTGCCGTGCCGGGGCGGGCCATGTCTGGAACCGGCCGTCTATTTTTTATGTTCTATGGAGGAAGAAAAATGAAAAAAATCCTATCCCTTCTGCTGGCGCTGGCCATGATAGCCGCCCTGCTCTCCGGCTGCTCCGGCTCCGCTCCCGCCGAGACTGAGGCTCCCGCAGCCGAGCCCACCCAGGCCCCGGCCGAGACCGTGGAGACCGAAGAACCTGCCGCCGAAGCCGTGGTGGTAGACACGAAGATACTCTACGAGGCCGACGACAGTATGCTCAATACCTATACTCTCATCGCCGTGGACCCTGAGGCTCCCTTTACCGATGCCGACGGCAACGCTGTTACCGACGTGGCTGTGAACACTGCCGGGGCCGACGCCCTCATCCGCTGGCTGCTGAGCCGGGAGGCTCTGGACCTGGCCGCCGGCTACGGCGTTGAGGAATACGGCGAGAATCTCTTCTATCTGCTGGAGGATGCCCCGGTATACGAAGGCGAGATAGCCGCCGCCACCGAGGAAACCAAGACCGTTCGTCTGTCCACCACCACCTCCGTCAACGACTCCGGTTTGCTGGGATACCTGCTGCCGGTGTTCCAGGAGGAATACGGCTACAGCGTTGAGGTCCAGTCTGCCGGTACCGGCAAGGCCATAGCCGCCGCCCAGTACGGCAACGCCGACCTTATCCTGGTCCACTCCAAGTCTCAGGAGGAGGACTTTGTTGCAGCCGGATACGCCCGCACGGTGGATGGTTTTGACAGCGAGCGCCTGTCCTTTATCTACAACTACTTTGTCCTCTGCGGCCCCTCCGCCGACCCCGCCGGAGCAGCTGAATGTCCCAGCGTTAAGGATGCCTTTGCAGCCATTGCCCAGGGCAAGTATCCGTTCATCTCCAGGGGCGACGGCTCCGGTACCCACACCAAGGAACTGTCTCTCTGGCCTGAGGAGCTGGGCATCACCGCCGACGCCGAGTCCTTTGCCGATTACACCGACTGGTATGTCTCCGCCAACGCCGGCATGGGCGCCTGTCTTGTGATGGCCGAGGAGATGGGGGCCTACATCCTCACCGACAAGGCCACCTTCCTGGCCTTTGTGGCAAACGGCGGACAGGCTTGATTTTAAAGTCCAAAGAGATTAAAATTTCCCCAGGGGGAGCCCTGCTCCCTCCGGGGATTTTCTATAGAGAGGTGAAAAAATGGGAAGCGCAGCGGAAAAGGCTCTGGAACTGATACTCAGCGGCGACAGGGAGCTTTGCAATATTCTCTCCGTCACCGCCCGCATGAGCCTTGCCAGCTCCCTGTTGGCCCTGCTCATCGGCCTGCCCCTGGGTATCTGGCTGGGGTCCTGCCGTTTTCGGGGCCGTGGGGCCCTGCTGGTGATAAACCGCACTCTTATGGGCCTGCCGCCGGTGGTCTGCGGCCTGATATTTTACATGCTTTTTTCCGGGGTAGGGCCTTTCCGGCACATGAAGCTGCTCTTTACCGTGGAGATAATGGTGCTGGCCCAGGTGGTGCTGATAACGCCGATAGTAGTGGGCAGTATGGAGACTTACGTCTCAGCCATAGCGCCGGCAGTACGGGAGACGGCTCGGGGTCTGGATTTGGGGGGAGGCAGGACCCTGGCCCTGCTGATGAACGAGTGCAGCTATCAGGTCTGCTCGGCTTATCTGCTGGCCTTTTCCCGTGCCATTGCCGAGGTCGGGGCCGTGTCCATGGTGGGCGGGGCCATAGCCTGGAAGACCAATGTGATGACTACGGCCATAATGCTGTATACCAACCGGGGGGATTTCTCCCTGGGTATTGCTCTGGGGATGATACTTCTGGGGGCGTCTTTGTTGGTGAACATAGCCATCTCCCTGCTGCAAAAGGGGGTGAGCCGGTGAAGATACAAGCCTTTACCAAGACTTATGGGGGACGCCGGGCGCTGGACGTTCCTGAGCTGGAGCTGGAGGGCGGAAAGATTTACGGCGTCATCGGGGCAAACGGTAGCGGCAAATCCACCTTTGCCAAGGTGCTCGCCGGTGTGATACCGGCGGATGTGCCTGGGAGGAAGACGGAAAAGAACCTGAGCCTGGGCTACATGCCCCAGAAGAACTATGCTTTTCGCATGAGCGTGAAAAACAATATCCTCCTGGCAAATCGGGACCCACAGCGGGCGGCCCGGCTCATGGCGGCCCTTGGCATAGAGCATCTGGAGAACAAGCGGGCCAGGCTCCTGTCCGGGGGGGAGACTGCCCGGATGGCCCTTGCCCGGCTGATGATGAAGGACTTCCAGCTGCTTATCCTGGACGAGCCCACCGCCTCCATGGACATGGAGAGCAGCCTGCTGGCGGAAAAGCTTATGGCAGACTATTGCCGCCGCAGCGGCTGCGCCCTGGTGCTCATAACCCACAGCTTGCAGCAGGCCCAGCGCATGGCTGACGAGCTGCTGTTTTTTCATGAAGGCAAATTGCTGGAACGGGGAGAGAAGATTGCGCTCCTTGGAGACCCGACCGGACCGGAGCTGCGCCGCTTTCTGGATTTCTACGGCGGAGGTCCGGAACGCCTCCCCGGAAGCTGAAAAACTTTGCATAGCAAGGGCGGAGAGGTGAGAAGCCGTGAAAATAAAAGAATTATGGATGTCTCAGGACAGCCGGGGAAAAAGCCACTTCGGACTGCGCAGTCTGGGGGGTGTGCTGGGTATAGTCGCTCTGGCTCTGCTTCTGTCAGGAGGCGGGACGCTGCTGATGCTGCGCCTGGGCCTGTCGGCGCAGGCTCCGGGACTGGTGTTGTGCATCCTGGTAACTGCCTTTGCCGTGGCTCTGGCCATGAAATTAGGGCGGCGCACAGTGCTGGATGCCACGGTGTTTTTCCTCACGGAGGGGGACCGACTCTTTATCCTGGATGCCCGGCAGCTGGCGGACTACGGGCGAAATGCCGTTGACCACGCCCTGGGGGCCATTGAGACCCAGAGATTTTTGCGGGAGCTTGCCCGGAAGCCCAGCCTGCCCTATAAAGCCCGGGAGATAGTCAGTGTGGAGAGATTGAAGGACAGGGGAAGCTATCTGGCCGCAGTCTGTCGGCTGCGGAATGTAGAGGGACAGATGTCCCGCTGTACGTGTTTTCTGGTGCGGGGCCTGGAGAACGAGGAGGAGCTGATACGGCAGCTGGAGCGGCGCAAAAGCTGGAGAAGCGGTCTGGAGGAGAGAGACAGTCAAAGACCTCTGTACATCCTGCTCAGCGCAGCCTGCCTTGCGGTCTTTGGGGCTCTGTGTGTCCTGAGCCACCCGGCTGTGAGCCGGCTGCCCCAGAGCATATATTTTCCCTGCCTCCTGGGGGCTTTTATCGCAGCGGGGGTCCTGGTGGGCTTTATAGTCCGGCAGAGCCGGGGGGAGTA
>CALXGF010000208.1 GCA_944387735.1 uncultured Oscillospiraceae bacterium | reverse complement strand
CTCGGCGCTGGCGTCCTCAGGGAGAGTGATGAGACCTTCCTGGGCCAGGAGCAGCAGAGCGCGGGTCTCGTTGCTGTCGTCGGCGGGGATGAGGATGGTGGCGCCGGGGGCGATGTCGGCTACGGAGTCAACGCCGTTGCCGTAGAGGCCGAAGGGCTCATAGTGAATGAGGGCGGCAGCCACCAGGTCGGTGCCGTTGGAGGCGTTGTAGCTGTTCAGATAGGGGCTGTGCTGGAAGTAATTGGCGTCCAGGCTGCCTTCGGCCAGAGCCTGGTTGGGCAGTATATAGTCGTCATAGATAACTATCTCCAGCTCATAGCCTTCCTCGGCCAGGGTGTCCTTTACCTGCTCCAGGATCTCGGCGTGGGGGGTGGAGCTGGCGCCCACCTTGATGACCTTGTCATCGGAGCTCTTGCCGCAGGCGGCAAAGCAGAAAACGGCGGCGATTGCGAGAATAACAGCGATGATCTTTTTCATTTTGATTTCTCCTTTTATATACTTTTATAAGTTACGAATTAAAGTTTGATTTAAAGATATTGACTGAAGTCGGGCTTTACATTCGCAGCTTACAAAGACTGGTGAAAATCATGTCCATTCCTCACTTTACACGTTTGTCGGTGCGACGGGCAATGTGGGTGCCCACTATTTGGATTATCTGGACTATGGCCACGGTGAGCAGCACGCATATCCAGGTTATGTCGGGCTTGCTGCGCTGATGCCCGTAGATTATGGCTACCTGGCCCAGGCCGGTGCCGCCGATGGTAGCGGACATGGCGGAGTAGCCCAGGATAGTGACCATGGAGATGACGGCCCCGTTAATGAGAGAGGGCTTGGCCTCAGGCAGCAGAACCTTGGAGACGATCTGGAAATTGGTGCAGCCCATGGATTGGGCGGCCTCAATAATGCCTGAGTCCACTTCCTTGAGGGAGGACTCCACCATTCTGGCCACATAGGGAGAGGCGCCGATGACCAGCATGACTATAACGGCTCCGTTGCCCAGGCTGGTTCCAAGGATGAAGCGGGCCACCGGGAGCATGGCCACCATGAGGATGATGAAGGGTATGCTGCGGAAAAAATTCACCACGAAGCCCAGTACCCGGTTCACCCAGGGGGTGGGGCGGATGCCGTTCTGGTCGGTGACGTTGAGCACCACGCCCATGGGCAGACCGAAAAGGTAGGAGAAAAAGGTGGCGATAAGAGTCATGTATATGGTCTCCACCACGCCCATCTGGATAAGGCCGTTATCCCAGACCTTATAAAACATATCCGAAAACATCTCAGTTCTCCTCCTTCCAGACTACTTCGCTGTTGCTCAGCCAGGCTATTATCTTGTCTGCCTGGCGCTGGTCGCTGGGCAGCTCCACTATCATGTGTCCGTATATTGACCCCTCGTACTCCTTGGTGTCGGCAAAGAGTATGTTCACCGGGGCCTGGCACTCCAGAACCATCTGGGAGATTATTGGCGCCTGGGAGTAGAGGCCGTTGAAGATAAGCCTTATGCGCCGGCCGCCTGCGGTGTCCAGAGCCGCCCGGTCCTTGGGAAGTATGAGCTCCCTGGCAATATCGGAGCGGGGATTGGTAAACACCTCGCTGACACGGCCCTCCTCGGCGATGGAGCTGTGGTCAATGACGGCCACCCTGTCGCAAATCTGGTCGATGACTTTCATCTCGTGGGTAATGACGATGATGGTGACGCCCATGGTCTGGTTGATGGTGCGCAGCAGCTCCAGAATGGAGCGGGTGGTGTTGGGGTCCAGGGCGCTGGTGGCCTCGTCGCACAGCAGATACTTGGGATCGGTAGCCAGAGCTCGGGCAATGGCCACACGCTGCTTCTGGCCGCCGGAGAGCTGAGCGGGATATTTGTCCGCCTTTTCCTCCAGACCCACCAGCTTCAGAAGGTCCATAGCCTTCCTCTCCGCTTCCTGCTTTTTCACTCCGGATATCTCCAGAGGGAAGCAGACGTTTTTAAGTACATTCCTCTGCTCCAGAAGGTTGAAGCCCTGAAATATCATGGAGATGCTCCTGCGCATTTTCAAAAGCTCCCGACGGCTGAGAGCCGTCATATCCTGCCCATCGATGATTACCTTGCCTGAGCTGGGCCGCTCCAAAAGATTTATGCAGCGCACCAGGGTGCTCTTGCCTGCGCCGGAGAGGCCGATGATACCGAATATCTCGCCGTCGTTTATGGTAAGGTCCACATCTCTCAGAGCCTCCACGGAGCCGGAGGCGCTTTCAAAGATCTTGGAGAGTTTTTTCAGCTCTATCATTTTCTCTGTCCTTTCAACAAAAAAACAGGCTTGGGAAACTCACATTGTTTCCCAAGCCTGTGCAAGTACGTTTTAAAGCACTTTTCAGATGGATATGAAACAAGGCGAGTCATGTTTTTGAGCGCACATCATCATGCACATGGGGAACATGTACATCATACCCATCATCATGCTGTTGGTACGGAAGTTACGCATATGACCCGTCTCCTTTCCTGAAAACTGTTTGGATTATAGTACCATTGCCTGCTCTTGTCAATACTTATTTTTTTGCTCAGGAAATATAGCTACATAACACAAAATATCAGATATTAAGTAAACAATATTAAGTAAACAATAATATGTAAATAATATTATGTTATTATAGGCTTCCCAATCAAAAAGCATGGAGGGAAAAGCCTTGACAGGCGGGGAGGCCTGGGATAGACTGGGAACATGATAGCCAAAGAACATTTGAGAGAGGGAGATTAGTATGGATAAGAGAACAGAAGAGCTGCTGGCTTCTTTTCATGAGATGTTTGGAGAGGCGCAGCCGGTAATATATTCCGCTCCTGGGCGCACGGAGATAGGAGGCAACCATACCGACCATCAGCGGGGAAAGGTGCTGGCGGGCTCGGTGAATGTGGATATCCTGGCCGCAGCCGCCGAAAACGGCAGCGGGATTGTGCGGGTCAAATCAGAGGGCTATGATATGTTTCAGGTGGATCTGGGTACCTTGGAACCGGTAGAAACCGAGCAGGGTACCACCGCCGCTTTGGTGCGGGGAATATGCAGCGAGGCAAAAGACCGGGGATATGAAGTCCGGGGTTTTGACGCCTTCATTACCTCCCAGGTTATGCAGGGCAGCGGCCTGTCCTCCTCGGCGGCCTTTGAGGTGCTCATGGGCGCTGTGGTCAACGGCCTTTTCTGTAATGATGAGCTGGATGCCACCGACCTTGCCATAATGGGCCAGGCGGCGGAGAACCGCTTCTTCGGCAAGCCCTGCGGGCTCATGGACCAGATGGCCTCCGCCTGGGGCGGGATAATCGCCATAGATTTCAAAGACCCGGCAAAGCCTCTGGTACATCCGGTGAACTTCGATTTTGCCTCCGCAGGCCACAGTCTGTGTATGATAGACGTGGGGGCGGACCACGCCAGCCTCACCTGCGAGTATGCCGCCATACCGGCGGAGATGAAAAAGATCTGCGCTCACTTCGGAAAGAATGTTTTGCGGGAGGTGGATGAGGCGGAGTTCTTTGCCGCCATACCGGAGCTGAGAGCCGAGGCCGGGGACAGGGCCGTGCTCCGGGGCATACATATCTTTCAGGAGAACCGGCGGGTAGAGGAGCTGTGCCGGGCCCTGGAGGCCGGGGACTTCGACGCCTTTTTGCAGACGGTGCGCCGCTCCGGGCAATCCTCCTGGATGTACCTGCAAAACGTAGTTGTCACCGGCAGCGTTCAGGAGCAGTCGGCAGCCCTGGCCCTGGCCCTGTGCGACAGCATACTGGGGGAGCGTGGGGCCTTCCGTGTCCACGGCGGCGGCTTCGGCGGTACCGTCCAGGCTTTTGTCCCCGACGATATGCTCCAGGAGTTCAGGCAGAAGGTGGAGGCCGTATTCGGCCCCGGCAGCTGCCATGTGATGAAGATAAGAAGCCAGGGCTTTATGAAGGTGGAATACTGAGAAGAAATCCATTCTATGTGAATGGTAAGGCATAAAAAAGGAGATAGAGCATGAGCAAAGTACTGATGATAAACGGCAGCCCCCATGAGTTCGGCTGCACCTACACTGCGCTGAAGGAAGTGGCGGACACCCTGGAGAAAAACGGCGTGGAGACTGAGTTTTTATACCTGGGGACCAAGCCGGTGGCAGGCTGCATAGCCTGCGGCAAGTGCGGCCAGACCGGGCGCTGCGTTTTTGACGACCAGGTAAACCGGGCGCTGGACAAGCTGGACGAATACAGCGGCATTGTGGTGGGCTCCCCGGTGTATTTTGCCGGGCCCACCGGTCAGATCTGCGCTTTCCTGGACCGGTTCTTCTACTGCGGCGGGGATCGTATGAAGGGAAAGGTGGCCGCCGCCGTTGTGTCATGCCGCCGTGGCGGAGCTACCGCCGCCTTTGACCGGCTGAATAAATATTTTACCATCAGCAATATGCACGTTGCAGGCTCTCAGTATTGGAACCAGATCCACGGCAGGACCCCGGCGCAGGCAGTAAAGGACCTGGAGGGCTTACAAACCATGCGCACCCTGGGCCAGAATATGGCCTGGCTCATAAAGAGCATAGAGGCCGGGAAAGCTGCGGGACTGGCGGCCCCGGAATATGAAAAGACTCAGATCACCAACTTTATACGGGATTAAAATTTCAGACAGTAAGGCAAAAGCCGCAGCTCTTTGAACAGCACCCCATTTGTTAGACAGTATGGTATACTGAATAACAAGTGAGGTGCTTTTTATGCCAAAAGGAATACCAAACAAACGATACACACCGGAATTCAAGAAGAAGGTAATAGAAACGAT
>CALXGF010000207.1 GCA_944387735.1 uncultured Oscillospiraceae bacterium | reverse complement strand
GCCCCCTTGAACATGGCGTTGGCCTCGTCGAACTTCCGGCTCTCCTGCTCCTCGTTGGCAAAGGCTTTTGCGGTGCGTATGCCGGAGATGCTGCTTTCAATGGCGGCGTAGATGTCGGCGGTCTTTTTCTTCACCTCGATGTTGGCCTTCTTCATTCTTATCCGCTGGGACAGGGTGAACCACAGGCAGAGGGGCAGCACTATGGCCAAAGTCAGAGCCAGGCGCCACTCCATGGTGAACATAACCGCCAGGGCCCCCACTATGGTGAGGGTGCAGATGAGCACGTTCTCCGGCCCGTGGTGGCTCAGCTCCGTTATCTCGAACAGGTCGCTGGTGATGCGGCTCATGAGAACGCCGGTGCGGTTCTTATCGTAAAAGCTGCATGACAAATCCTGCATGTGGGTGAACACGTCCCGGCGCATGTCCGCCTCTATGAGCACGCCCATCCTGTGGCCCACCACGGTGATTATGTAGTAGAGGGCGGCCTTTATCACGTAGGCCGCCACCATGATGCCCATGACGGTAAAAAACATGGCGAACAGCCTGTTTGGCAGCAGGCTGTTCATGGATATTCTGGACACATAGGGGAAGGCCAGGTCTATCACCGACACCAGCAAAGCGCAGCCCATGTCGATGGCGAAGAGCTTTTTATGCCCGGCCACATAGGACATGAACAGCTTAAAGGGATTGCCGTAATAATTTTTCTCCATAATTTCACCTTGCAAAGCTGTCCCTCATGGCAACGGCCATGGCGTCGCAGCGGTTGTTGAATTCATTCTCGGCGTGGCCCTTGACCCAGTGGCAGCGGAGGCTATGCTTTTCACACAGCTCCAGCAGCCGCTGCCACAGGTCGGGGTTGAGAGCGGGCTTTTTGTCCGCCTTCACCCAGCCTCTCTTTCTCCAGCCTTCGGCCCAGCCCTTTTCCAGGGCCTCCACCACATACTTGGAGTCGGAATAGAGCTCCACGGCGCAGCTCTCCTTCAGGGCCTCCAGGGCCTTTATAACGGCGGTGAGCTCCATGCGGTTGTTGGTGGTCTGCTCCTCCCCGCCGCTGAGCTCCTTCTCCACGCCATTATAGCGGAGGATGGCTCCCCAGCCTCCCGGGCCGGGGTTTCCGCTGCAGGCCCCGTCGGTATAGATCTCAACTGTTTTCATTTTCCCTCATATACCGCTCATACTTGGCCCGGAGCACATTGTACTCTTTTCTGTCAATAAGTCCGTTTTCCAGGAAGCTGTCCAGCTGCTGCATCCGCCGCACATTGTCCATATCCCTTATCTCTCCGGGATTGTAGGCCCTGGGCTTGCGGTTCTGATGGCTGGTATAGCTCCTCCTGGGGCGGGCCGTCCCCTCCTGCTTGTTTTTCAGATACTTTTTCCCAAAGTAGAAGCCCAGGTATACCAGGACTCCTATAACGATCACCCCGATTATCAGGGCCACCAGTCCGCCTTCGGCGGCGCCGGATATCGCCATCAGCAGCACAAAGACCGCCACATAGACAAGGGCTCCGCTCTGGTTCTTGCTCTTATTGTTTCTTCCCCAGGTATACAATGTTTATTCCTCCTCGTCGGCCTGCTCCGCCGTCTCTTCTCCGGCGGCTTCCTCCTCGCTCTCGCTGTCGGTCTTTTCTATGGATATGACCCGGCTGCCCTCGCTCAGGCGCATTATCCTTACGCCCATGGTGGAACGGCCCTGCAGGGATACGGAGTCCGCCGCCATACGTATCATGGTGGCGTCGTCGCTGACCACCAGGATATCCTCTCCCGGCCCCACTATCTTCACGTCGGCCACGGAGCCGGTCTTGTCGCTCAGCCTGTAGTTTATCACTCCCAGGCCGCCCCGGCCGTGGACCGGGTATTCCTCCAGGAGCGTGCGCTTTCCGTAGCCCTTTTCCGTGATGCTAAGCAGGCTATCTCCGCTGCCGGAGCTGCCCGCCCCTACAACATAGTCCCCCTCTCTCAGCTTTATGCCCCGCACGCCCACGGCGGTCCTGCCCATGGGGCGCACGTCTCTCTCGTTAAAGCAGCAGGCCATGCCCTTGTTGGTGGCGATGAGCACGTTATCCTCCCCGGAGGTCTGGAGCACGGCGATAAGCTCGTCCCCCTCTTCCAGGGTCAGGGCCCTGATGCCGCTGGAGCGGATGTTCTTCAGGGCGGACTGTGCCATACGCTTGACGGTGCCCTTTCTGGTGACAAAGACCAGATATCTGTCCTCCTCCGCACCCCGGCCGTTTATCATTGCGCTTACCTTTTCCCGGTCCTCCCCGGTGTCTATGGGAATGATATTGACAATATTGGTGCCCCGGGCGTTGCGGCCGGCCTCGGGTATGGTGTAGCCCTTCTTGGAGAAGACCCGGCCCTTGCTGGTGAAGAAGAGGATATAGTCGTGGGTGGAGGCGGTGAACACAGTGTCCATATAGTCCTCCTCCTTGGTGGCCATGGCCCTGATGCCCTTGCCGCCCCGGCCCTGGGAGCGGTACTCGCTCACGGGCAGGCGCTTTATATATCCGCCGTGGGTCAGGGTGAAGCCGCACTGCTCCTCTTCTATAAGGTCCTCCACGTCTATCTCGTCGGCCACGTCCTGTATCTCGGTCTTTCTCTCGTCGCCGTATTTGTCCCGGATAACTGTGAGCTCGTCTTTCAAAACGCCCTTTATCTTTTCCGGGTCGGCAAGGAGCTCTTTGAAGTAGCTTATCTTCTCCTCCAGCTCCCTGTACTCCGCCTCCAGCTTTTCCCGGTTCAGGCCCTGGAGGGATATAAGGCGCATGTCGCATATTGCCTGGGCCTGGACCTCGCTGAGTCCGAAGCGTTCCATGAGCCGCTGCTTTGCGTCGTCGTAGCTGGAGCGGATTATGTGTATGACCTCGTCTATATTGTCCTGGGCTATCAGCAGGCCCTCCAGGAGATGGGCCCGCTCCTCCGCCTTTCTCAGATCGTACTTGGTACGGCGGATTATCAGCTCCTCCTGGAAGCTGAGGTACTCCCTGAGGATATCCTTCAGAGACAGTATCTTAGGCTGGCTCTGATTGTTCACCAGGGCCAGCATATTTACCGAAAAGCCGCTCTGCATGGCGGTCTGGGCAAAGAGCCGGTTCAGCACCACCTGGGGGTTTGCGTCCCTCTTGAGCTCTATGACAATGCGCATGCCGTTGCGGTCGGTCTCGTCCCGGAGATCGGAGATGCCCTCCAGCCGTTTGTCGTGGACCTGGTCGGCGATATTCTTTATCAGCTGCCGCTTGTTCACCTGGTAGGGCAGCTCCGTGACTATTATACGTATTCTGTTTTGCCCGTGCTCCTCAAACTCGGTGCGGGCTCTGACGATTATCTTCCCCTTGCCGGTGGCATAGGCCTGGCGTATGCCGCTGCGGCCCATGATGATGCCCTTGGTGGGAAAGTCCGGCCCGGTGACATGCTGCATAAGCTCATTGAGCCCCGCCTCCGGATTTTCCAGCAGGCAGATGCAGGCGTTTATCACTTCCCTAATATTATGGGGCGGGATGTTGGTGGCCATGCCCACGGCGATGCCGCTGCTGCCGTTCACCAGGAGATTGGGGAAACGGGAGGGCAGCACCCTGGGCTCCTTCCGTGTCTCGTCGAAGTTGGCTTCCCAGTCCACGGTGTCCTTGTCTATATCCCGGAGCATCTCGTTGGATATCTTGGAAAGCCTTGCCTCGGTGTAACGGTAGGCGGCGGGGGGGTCTCCGTCCACGGAGCCGAAGTTGCCGTGGCCGTCCACCAGCATGTAGCGCATGGAGAAGTCCTGGGCCAGACGCACCATGGCGTCGTAAACCGAGCCGTCTCCGTGGGGATGGTAGCGGCCCAGCACGTCGCCCACGCAGGTGGCGGATTTCTTGAAGGGCTTGTCGGCGGTGAGGTTGTCTTCATACAGGGTATAAAGTATCCTCCGGTGCACCGGCTTCAAACCGTCCCTCACGTCGGGGAGGGCCCGGCCCACGATGACGCTCATGGCGTAATCTATATAGCTGGTCTGCATCTCGCTGACCAGTTCCGATTCGGTTATAGCCTGATTTGGAAAGGCGATATCCTCAGGCTTGTAATCTCTCTTGTGTGCCATATTCCCTCACCTCCTCAGATATCCAGGTTGGCCACATATTTGGCGTTGCGCTCTATCCAGTCCCGCCTCGGCTCCACGTCCTCCCCCATGAGCACGGTGAAGATCTCGTCGGCCTTCAGTGCGTCGCTGAGGGTTATGCGCCGCAGAGTCCGCCTCTCCGGGTCCATGGTGGTCTCCCACAGCTCGTGGGGGTCCATCTCGCCCAGGCCCTTGAAGCGGGAGATATCCACCTTGGCATTGGGATTGTCCGCTCTCAGCTGGGCGCTGAGCCTGTCCCTCTCCTCGTCGGAGTAGGCCACCTTCTGCATCTTGCCTCTGGTGAGCTTATAGAGGGGCGGCACGGCGGAGTAAACGTAGCCGTGCTCGATAAGGGGCCGCATGTATCTGAAGAAGAAGGTGAGCAGCAGGGTCCTTATATGGGAACCGTCCACATCCGCATCCGCCATTATGATTATCTTGTGGTAGCGGAGCTTTTCGATGTTGAACTCGTCCCCGATACCGGCCCCCAGGGCAACTATAAGGGGATAGAGCTTGTCGTTTCCGTAGATCTTGTCGGCTCTCGCCTTTTCCACGTTCAGCATCTTGCCCCACATGGCCAGGATGGCCTGGAAGCGGGAGTCCCTGCCCTGGATGGCGGAGCCTGCGGCGCTGTCGCCCTCCACGATGTATATTTCGCAGAGAGAGGGGTCCCGCTCGTTGCAGTCCTGGAGCTTGTCCGGCATCTGTCCGCTCTCCAGTCCGGTCTTTCTTCTCACGGACTCTCTGGCCTTTCTGGCGGCCTCCCTGGCCCGGTTTGCCATCATGGCCTTGTCCAGCACCGCCTTGGCCACCGCCGGGTGCTCCTCAAAATAGGTGGCCAGCTGCTCGGACACCACATTGTCCACCAGGGTGCGGATATAGGCGTTGCCCAGCTTCTGCTTGGTCTGGCCCTCGAACTGGGCCTCCGGCAGCTTCACGGAGATGACGGCGGAGATGCCCTCCCGAACATCGTCTCCGGAGACCTTGTCGTCCCCTTTGATGATGTTGTTCTTCTGGCCGTAGTTGTTTATGACCCTGGTGAGAGCGGTCTTGAAGCCGGTCTCATGCATGCCACCTTCGGGGGTGTGTATGTCGTTTGCAAAGGAGACAAGGGTCTCGTTGTAGCCGTCGTTATATTGCAGGGCTATCTCCGCTACGGCCTCGTCCTTGCTGCCGCTGAGATATATGACGTCCTCATGGATGGGGTTCTTGTTTTTGTTTATATAGCGGACAAACTCCCTTATGCCCCCCTCGTAGCACATGGTCTCGCTCTGCTCCTTGCCGGCTCGCCTGTCCTCTATGCTTATGCGCAGCCCGCCGTTGAGGAAGGCCTGTTCCCTCATGCGCCGGTGGAGCACCTCGTAGTCGTAGACGGTGTCGTCGAACATCTCCGGGTCCGGCTTGAAGCGCACGAAGGTGCCGTGGTTCCGTGTCTCTCCTACCACGTGTATGCCCTCTATGATATCCCCCCTGGAGAATCTCATCTGGTAGATTTCCCCGTCCTTGTGGACCTGGACCTCCAGCCACTCGGACAGGGCGTTGACCACGGAGGCGCCCACGCCGTGGAGGCCGCCGGAGACCTTATATCCTCCGCCGCCGAACTTTCCCCCGGCGTGGAGCACGGTAAAGACCACTTCCAGGGCGCTCTTCCCGGTCTGTTCCTGGATATCCACAGGGATGCCCCGGCCGTTATCCCGGACGGAGATGATGTCCCCCTCTTCTATGCAGACCTCTATATGGCTGCAAAAGCCTGCCAGGGCCTCGTCTATGGAATTGTCCACTATCTCATAGACCAGGTGGTGCAGACCTGAGGAGGAGGTGGAGCCTATATACATGCCGGGACGCTTGCGCACAGCCTCCAGGCCCTCCAGGACCTGGATCTGGGAAGCGTCGTATTCCTGTGCCGCTCTTTCTATGTTTTCAGACATTTACTAATCTCCATTTCACAGTATTCCCGCCTCGGCCCGGCGCAGCAGCGTAGCAGCGGCCATCTGGCAGAGATACAAAGTTCTTGATTTCCCGTCCCAGCAGACTACGAAGGACTTGGGTATATCCTCCGAGGCGTTCACGACCTGGCCGGCCTTTTCCGCCATGCTGAGGTATTTTCTTGTCAGGTGGGATTGAGAGGTGATATCCAGGTCGAAGATACCCATTATCTCCCCGGTGTTCACCACCCAGCCTTTTCCCAGATGCAGATAATTCATTTTATCCTGCCCTTTTCCACAAGGAGCACCTTTCCACCGGTGCGCCGGGAGATGCCCTTGTCCTCGCAGCAGCTTATAAGGGTCTGGCCCCCGCCTATGCGGTTGAGGACAAACTCCTGTCTCTTCTCGTCCAGCTCCGAGAGCACGTCGTCCAGCAGCAGTATGGGATATTCCCCGGTCTCCGCCAGGAAGATCTCCCTCTCCGCCAGCTTCACCGACAGAGCCGCCGTCCTGGTCTGACCCTGGGAGGCATAGCTCCTGGCCAGGCGGCCGTTTATATATATCTCCAGGTCATCCTTGTGGGCTCCGGTGAGACACTGGGCGCTGTCCAGCTCAGCCTGGCGGTGCTGCTCCTGATGCTCGCAGATATCGTAATATATCTCCTTCACCGGGGCGAAGGGGTCCTTTACCGAGCTTACGGTCCTATATTCCATGTCCAGCTCCTCCCCCTTGCCGGAGAAGTCCCTGTGTATGGGGGCCGCCGCCTCCTTAAGCCTCCGGACGAAGGAGGCCCTGTAGCGTATCAGCTGGGCGGAGGCCCTGCACATCCCCTCGGAAAACTCGTCCAGAGTGTCCAGCAGGGAGGGCTTGTCCCGCCAGTCCTTAAGTATCCTGGTCTTGTGCTCGTAGAGCCGGTTGAACTCCGAGAGATACTGGGCGTATCTGGGGCGTATCTGGCTTATGGCGTTGTCCATGATCCTGCGTCTCACCGCCGCCCCGTCCTTTATCATGTTCAGATCGTCGGGGCAGAAGAGCACGGCGTTTACCGCCTGGCTCAGCTCCCCGGCGCTTTTCTTCACGGAGTTGACCTTTATCTGCTTGGCCTGGCCCGGCTGCAATCTTATGCTTATGGTCTGTTCCCTGCCGTGGCTGAACACATCCGCCAGTATCTCCGCCCAGGAGCAGGAAAAACCCACCAGCTCCCTGTCGAAGCGGGTGCGGAAGCTCCTGCCGCAGGAGAGCATGTACACCGCCTCCAGGAGATTGGTCTTTCCCTGGGCGTTTTGCCCGGCGATGACGTTGGTACCGTCTATAAAATCCACGGTCTCAAAGTCATAGTTCCTGAAACCGTTGAGGGCTATGCGTTTTACTATCATGCCTTCACTATCTCATATTCCATATTCTGGAAATAAACTCTATCTCCTGGGCGCAGTTTTTTTCCTCTCATTGTGCAGACCTCTCCGTTTACCTGCACCAGGCCCTCATTGACGGCCAGCTTGGCCTCTCCGCCGGTGCCTACGGCTGCTGCGAATTTAAGCAGGGATTCCAGCTTGATAAATTCCGTATCTATAGCTATTTTTTCCATATTTTTCAAAAATCAGTCTCTTCTCAAATCTGTAGATTTCAGGCGTGGAGGCGCACCGGCAGCACCATATAGGTAAAGTTCTCGCTGCCGTCGGCGGCTTTGATTATACATGGGGAGGAGGGGCTGTTTATACATACCTTCAGCTCTTCCTTGCCGGCCGCCTTCAAGGCGTCCTTGAGATAACGGTCGTTGAAGCCTATCTCCATGCCCTCGCCGTCGCCCTGGCAGGAGCAGGTATCCTCGGCCCTGCCGATGGGTGTGACGCAGAGGCAGTGGATGCTGCCGTCGTTAAAGCTCATACGCACGGGGCTGCTGTTTCTCTCGCTGACTATGAGGGAGACTCTGTCTATAGTGGACATGAATTCCCCTCTCTCCACCTGAAGAGTGTATTTGAAGCTATCGGGAATGGACTTTTTATAGTTTAGGAACTCCCCCTCCAGCCTTCTGGACACAACCACGGTGCCGCCGATGGAGAAGGAGATATGCTTTGAGCCCACGGATATCTCCGCCTGCTCTTCGCTGTCGGAGCAGATGCGCTCCACGTCTCCCAGGGCGGAGCCGGGCACCACGAAGCTGCAATTTTCCATATGGGCGCTCTCCAGCTTTTCCCGGCGCATAGCCAGGCGGTAGCCGTCCACGGAGACCAGGGTCAGCTCGTCTCCCTCCACATTGAAGAGGGTGCCGGTGTATATGGGCCTCACGTCGCTGTCGGACACGGCGAAGATGGTCTGATCTATCATTTCCGCCAGTATCTTTCTGGGCAGGGAGATTTTATTCACTGCGTCCACTTCCGGCATCTCCGGATAATCCTGGGCGCTGATGCCCATGAAATTGAACTCGCTTTTCCCGCACTTCACATTCACGTTGTTATTGATGTCCGTGCTTATCTTCACTATCCCGTCGGGCAGGCGGCGCATCATCTCCCCGAAGAGGCGGGCTCCCACCACCACCGAGCCGGCTTCCTTTATATCCGCCTCAAGGCCGGTGTATATGCCCTTTTTCAAATCGTATCCCGTGATTCTCACATTATCCCCGGCCTGGATGAGCAGGCCCTCCAGGGCGGGAATAGGGCTCTTGCTTGCGGCGGCTCTGGAGGCTGTGGCGCAGGCGCTCTGAAGCAGGTATTTCTCACAGCTGAAGTTCATATCTCATACTCCTTGGAAAAAGAATTTTTTTATATATAAATAAATCTAAATATTTTAGTAGTGCTAGTAGTAGAAAAAATTTTTGTGGAAAACTCTCCTTAGCCCCTGATAAAAGGGACTTTCCGCTGTTGAAGATTTTGTGAGGAAAATTTGCCTTTCCCACAGGGGGAGAGGAGGCTCAGACTGTCAACAAGTCTCTTTCAACTTTTCCACAGCCCTTTGTGGAAAGCTCAGACGGAATTTATATTGGAGGTGATATCCCGCACGGTGCCGGCCATGGCGGGGTCGGTCTTGAGAAGGTCCTCAACTTTTCTTATGGAGCTGAGGACGGTGGCGTGGTTCCTGTCCTCATATTCTGCGCCTATATCCTTCAGGGAGAGGTTTGTAAGAGAGCGCATCAGATACATGGACACCTGTCTGGCCATGGCGGTATTTTTTGAGCGGCTCTGGCCTCTCAGGTCCTCCGGCTTCAGGGAATAGTATCTGGCGGTCTCCCGGATAATGCTCTCCGGGGTGGGGATATAGGTGCCTATCCTTATAACGTCCTTTATGGCCCGTTTCACCGAGTCTATGGTTATAAGGTCGTCCAGTATCTCCTTATAGGCGGTGAGGCGTTTTATCACGCCCTCTATCTGGCGGATATTGGCGGTTATGTTGTTGGCTATGTACTCCACGGCGTCGTCGGAGAGGAGCAGACCCAGCTGCCCGGCCTTGTTCCTGGTGATAGCCATACGGGTCTCCAGGTCCGGGGGCTGGATATCCGCCATGAGCCCGCCCTCAAAGCGGGTGCGGAGCCTGTCGTCCAGGATGGACATTTCCAGAGGCGGTCTATCAGAGGTTATGACTATCTGGTGGCCGGCCTCATAGATATTGTTGAAGGTGTGGAAGAACTCGTTTTGGGTCTGCTGCTTGCCGGCGATAAACTGGATATCGTCCACCAGGAAGAGGTCCACGTTCCTGTACTTCTGGCGAAACTCCTCGGCTGTGCCGTCCTTGATGGATTTAACCAGCTGGTTTGTAAATTCGTCCCCCTTTATGTAGGCGATGCTTTTTTCAGGGCTCTTCTCGTGGATCTGCTGGCCTATGGCCAGAAGCAGGTGGGTCTTTCCCAGGCCGGAGTTGCCGTAGATGAAAAGGGGGTTGTAGGTCTTTCCGGGATTTTCCGCCACGGCTATGGCGGCGGCGTGGGCGAACTTGTTGGAGTTGCCCACGATGAAACGGTCAAAGGTGTATCCCGCCATCTCAGGCAGGGAGCTGTCCACCTTTTTCTTTATGGCAAAGTCGCTTATTTCGTCTCCCGAGAGGATAAGCAAATCAAAGTCGCAGGAGAAGAGATCCGAGAGGGCGGCCTTTATAGTGTCGCCGAAGCGGGAGTTGATGATATCCCGTTTGAAATCGCTGGTGGTATGGAGCACCAGGCGGCTGTCCTCAATATCCACAGGGGTGCAGTCGGAGAACCAGGTGTTTATAGCGGTGGCGGTGAGCTGATGGGAGAGTATCTCTATAATTTTGTCCCAAATGTCATTGAGTGAGTTCATTTACGGCACCTCTCAGCGAATATGCTTACAGTATTCCTAACTATATAAGTATATCAAAATAAATTAAGATTTTCAAGAGTTAAGGGAAGATATAAATATAATATAGAAAGATATACAAAATTATAAACCAAAAGCGGCGGAAATTTTCCGCCGCTTTTGGAAAAAAGAAAATATTGCCGTTTATTTTTTCGGAGTCAGAATTTTGACGCCGCCCATGTAGGGCTGGAGCACCTGAGAAATGGTGACGCTGCCGTCGGCCTGGAGATGGTTTTCCAGATAGGCTATGAGCATACGGGGCGGGGCCACCACGGTATTGTTCAGGGTGTGGGGCAGGTACGTCTTGCCGTCCTGGCCCTTTACCCTCATACGCAGGCGGCGGGCCTGGGCGTCTCCCAGGTTGGAGCAGGAGCAGACCTCGAAGTATTTCTTCTGCCGGGGGGACCAGGCTTCAATGTCGCAGGACTTCACCTTCAGATCCGCCAGGTCGCCGGAGCAGCACTCCAGCTGGCGCACGGGTATCTCCATATTTCTGAACAGCTCCACGGAGAAACGCCACATCTTCTCATACCAGGCCATGGAGTCCTCAGGCTTGCATACCACTATCATCTCCTGCTTTTCAAACTGATGTATGCGGTATACCCCTCTCTCCTCTATGCCGTGGGCGCCCTTCTCCTTGCGGAAGCAGGGGGAGTAGCTGGTGAGAGTCTGGGGCAGGCTCTCCTCGGGGATTATCTGGTCGATGAATTTGCCTATCATGGAGTGCTCGGAGGTGCCTATGAGATACAGGTCCTCCCCCTCTATCTTGTACATCATGGAGTCCATATCCGTCTGGCTCATTACTCCCTCCACCACGTTGCCGTGGATCATAAAGGGAGGGATGCAGTAGATGAAGCCCTTGTTTATCATGAAATCCCTGGCATAGGCCAGCACGGCGGAGTGGAGCCGGGCGATGTCCCCCATGAGATAATAGAAGCCGTTGCCGGATACCCGGCCGGCGGCGTCCATATCCACGCCGTTAAAGCTCTCCATTATCTCGGTGTGATAGGGAATTTCATAGTCCGGGACCAGAGGCTCGCCGAAACGCTCCACCTCCACATTGGCGCTGTCGTCGGGACCTATGGGCACGGAGGGGTCTATGATATTGGGGATGGCGAGCATGATGTGGCGGATGCGCTGGGCGTATTCCTCCTCCAGCTTTTCCAGCTCGGAGAGTCTTTCGGCATTGGCCTTCACCTGCTCCTTTATCTTCTCTGCCTCTTCCAGCTTGGAGGGGTCCTTCTTGGCCTGGCCCATGAGTATGCCTATCTGTTTTGAGAGGGCGTTGCGGCTGGCTCTGATGTCGCTGGCCTCGGTGATGGCGGCTCTATTCTTGGCGTCCAGCTCCAGCACCTCGTCCACCAGGGGCAGCTTTGCGTCCTGGAATTTCTTTTTGATGTTCTCCTTTACTATCTCCGGGTTTTCTCTGACAAACTTGATGTCCAGCATTTTCTCTTCTCCTTAATTATTCCTTGTTTTACCGGCCTTGCCCAGCAGCTCTATAAGAGTCTCCCGGTCATCGGCGCCGTAGAATTCTATCTCTATCCTGCCGATCTTTTTTCCGTCCACCAGCCGCACCTTCCGGCCCAGGGCCTCGCTGAGCTGCCGGGACACCTCCGCTGCATAGTCCACTCTCAGGTCCTGAGACGGCTTTTTCTCCGGCTCCTCCTGCTCCCTGACCAGGCGGGCGGCCAGCTGCTCCGTCCTCCTCACGGATAGGGACTTGTCAATCACTTCCCTGGCCGCCCGGAGCTGCTTGGCTCCGTCCTCTATCGGCACCAGGGCCCTGGCGTGGCCTGCGGAGAGCTGGCCCTTTTCCAGCATCTCCAGTACAGGCTTGGACAGGGACAAAAGTCTCAGGGCGTTGGCTATGGCGGGCCTTGAGCGGCCCACGCTTTTGGCCGTCTCCTCCTGGGTCAGGCCGTATTCATCCATAAGGGTCCTGTAGCCCTTGGCCTCCTCCACCGGGTTCAGGTCCTCCCGCTGTAGATTCTCCACCAGGGCCAGCTCCGCAGTGCGCCTGTCGTCGGCCTCAATCACCCGCACCGGAACTTCTCTCAGTCCAGCCATGCGGGCCGCACGCCAGCGTCTCTCCCCGGCGATTATCTGGTAGTAGCCGGAGCTCAGCTTCCTCACTGTTATGGGCTGTATCAGCCCGTACTGGGCTATGGAGTCCGCCAGGTCCTGGAGGGCCTCCTGGTCGAAGTATTCCCTGGGCTGCTCCAGCCGGGGCTCTACCTTGCTTATCGGCAGGTTCAGCAGCTGGGAATCCTGCTCCTCTTCGTCCTGGCCGAAGAGAGCTCCCAGGCCCGTGCCCAGTCCTTTCATGTTTTTAGACGCCATGCCTTACCTCACTTTTCACTTCTGGCGATGAACTCTACCGCCAGGGCCATATAGGCTTTGCTGCCCCGGTTTATCCTGTCGTAGACCACTCCCGGCAGACCGTGGCTGGGAGCCTCGGATAGCCTCACGCTGCGGGGTATCACCGTCTCATATACCTTGTCGGAGAGGTAATGGCGCAGCTCGTTTGCCACCTGTATGGTGAGATTGGCCCGACTGTCGTACATGGTGAGGACTATGCCCTCTATGCCCAGCTTCCTGTTGAGACGCTTGGAGCACATCTTTATGCTGGTCATCAGGTCGGCGATGCCCTCCAGGGCGTAGTACTCACACTGCATGGTAATGAGCACCGTGTCCGCCGCCACCAGGGAGTTCACCGTCAGAAGCTCCAGGGAGGGGGGACAGTCCATTAGAATGTAGTCGTAGTTCTCCAGAAGAGGCTCCAGGGCTTTTTTCAGCACGTACTCCCTCTCCTCCGACTCGATAAGTTCCACCGAGGCGGCGGCCAGCTCCTTGCTGGCAGGGATGACGTCTCCGTAGTCCGTATGTACCACGCAGTCGGCGGCCTTGGCCTCGTTTATCAGCATATCGTAGGTGTTGGGCCTGTGACTTTTTGACACGCCCATGCCGGAGCTGGCGTTGCCCTGGGGGTCGCAGTCCACCAGAAGCACGTTCTTATCCATGAGGCTCAGGGCTGCGCAGAGATTCACACAGGTAGTGGTCTTGCCCACGCCGCCCTTCTGATTTGCAACAGCAATTAGTTTAGCCATAACACTTCTCCTTTTTTCTCTGGAGGCATTATAACAGCTTTAGCTGTGCTTTTCAATGTTTCACATGAAACATTTTATAAGTTTTCCTTCCGAAAAAAATGTTTCACGTGAAACACAGTTAAGGACGGCAGTCATAGATGTTTCACGTGAAGCACAGTCAGGAAAAAAGTTTCACGTGGAACATCAGCCCAGGAGCATGTCCACATCTTCAATGCTTATCCCCCGGTGGACGGCCAGATTTATCCCGTAGCCAATGGCCCTGGCCCCGGCCCTCACCAGAGAGTCGATGTTCCTGGGAGTGACGAAAAGCCCGGACATCTCCTCCCCGGCAATCAGTCCGGCGTCCATCACCGTGGGTATGCCCAGGGAAACTACCGGTACGCCCAGAGTCTCCCGGCTCAGCTCCTGTCTGTTATTGCCCACTCCGGAGCCGGGAGAGATGCCGGAGGAGGAAATCTGAATACAGCGGCAGAGCCGGTCCAGGTCCGCCCCGGCCAGGGCGTCTATGACAATGACCAGCCGGGGCTTTATCTCGCCGCAGAGGAGTTTTATCTGAACTGCGCTTTCAATGCCGGAGCTGCCCAGCACTCCCGGACGGCTGAGGGCGAGGGAGGCAAAGCCCTCAAAGCCTGGGGTTTTTCCGGCCTTTAGATGCCGGGTCACCAAAATGTTCCCGGCGGCCAGGCTGCCCAGAGCGTCGGGGGTAATGTCCGGATTGCCCAGGGCGGCCACCAGCACGGAGTCAAAATCCCCGGCGCAGCGGCCAATAAGCTCCGAGACGGCCTTCACCAAATTTGGAAACTGTTCCGCCCCCCGGTGAAAGTCTCTGGGGGCGTCCAGAGTGAAATATTTTCCCAGGGGCTTGCCCAGGGCCTGCGCCCCTTTTTCGTTGAGAATATCCACGGAGAAAAGCTCCAGACCGAAGAGCTCCTCTCTTTCCGCCTTCACACCCTCCAGCTCCGTGAGTTCATTTCTGCCCTCTCCCAGCTGACGGAAGCTCTCGCTGGCCAGGTCGGTCCTGCCCTTATATAACATTGCAATCCCTCCAAAATCAAGATATAGTGTATCATTCCCATAATGGCTACAATAGATAACAGCAGCAAAAAAATGAGAAGTTTTTTTGAAAAAACACTTGATTTTCAGGAACTTATTTGATATAATCCATCAATGCGAGTTGTGATGACTCAATTTTATAGGAGGAGGTGGCGATTGAAGCATGGCCAACATTAAATCTTCTGC
>CALXGF010000206.1 GCA_944387735.1 uncultured Oscillospiraceae bacterium | reverse complement strand
ATCCAGCTTTTCCTTGTTTTCCTCCAACTCTTCCGCTTCATCCTCAAGTTGGCCCATGTTGTACCACAGCAGCTCCAGTTGGTGCTGAAGCTCGTTTTCGCCTTTCTTCAGGGCCTCCTCCCCGGAGTTCACCTGATACCTTGCAGTTTCCAGAGCCTGCTGTCCTTTTGCCAGCTGAGCCGCCGTGTTATCCAAGGCACTCTGCAGCGCCCCAGGCCCTGACGCAGCCGCCGTCAGCTGGGCCGCCAAATCGTTCAGCTGAGCCTTTACGTCAGCCGGGTCTGACTCATATCCAAAGGATGTGGGAATCGTTATTGCGCCGCCCAGCATGCCGGCTACCTCAGGACTGCTCTGGGATAGTACCGACACAATATTATTGTAAAAGTTTACATTTGAGATGAGACCATTATCTGAAAGGGTTAAATTAATTTCATCTATAAGCTTTTTATAGCTCTCATCAGGCTCAGGCTCAGGTTCAGGTTCCGGGTCAGGGTCCTGGTTACCTCCCTCCGGAGGGCTTATCCCACTGAGGACTGTTGCCACAAGCCCCCCGGCAGGGGCTTCATAACTCAGGCCGCTGGCCACCAAAGTCGTATCTTTGGCTGGCGGCTCAATCTGATCCTCTCCTGATATACCGTCTACATCGCCGGTCCCGCCGGTGCTGCCGCCTTCGGTCTGGTCTCCGCCGTCGATCTGGTCTCCGCCGCCGGCCTGATCTCCGCCGCCGGTCTGACTTCCGCCGCCGGTCTGGCCTCCGCCGCCGGTCTGATCTCCGCCGCCGGTCTGGTCTCCGCCGCCGGTCTGGTCTCCGCCGCCGGGCTGTTCAGAAGAATTGATAAAAGCATCCATGGCAGCAGCATATTTTGAGACGCTGGCCGCTCCATTCTCCAGGTCAGGTGTGAGAGCGTCCAACTGGTCGATCGCCTGTGTGAACGCTTTTTTCATTGTTTCAAATTGCTCGGAGGACTGCTTTAAAAGGGCTTCCTGCTCCGCTAGCTGCTGCTTGCCGCTCTCCAGCTCCTCCTTGGCCTGCTCCAACTGCGCCTTTCCGTCCATTATCATGTCCACTCCCATGGTGTAGCCCCCCATGGTAGCGGTGTGGGTGGCAAGGTCCGTGCGGTGCTGGGCGGCCTCCTCGTCGTGTTCATCCTGAAGGCGCTCCAGCTCTTCAAAGGCTTCGTCATAGCTTATAGAGTTTTCCAGCTTGGAGTCCAGCTCCTCATATTCATTCAGCTTATCCTCAACACGCTGACAATATTCAAGGCTTTCCTGCAGCGTTCCGTCGGCCTTACCGAAGCCAAGAGCGCCATTTATGAGCATGAAGGCGCTGAGCAGCGCAAGCACAATGGCAAATACTCTGGCAAGAGCCGGGTGCTTCACATTCCATTCCTCCCAATCTACATACTGTCTTGATATTATATCAGTCATTTATGAAAAAATCATGTATATCCTAAAAATTTTCCCTTTATTTTAGCGTTGAATTATTGTATATTTTTAAGATAGCACAGCGTATCGGGAGGCCGCAGATTGAAACAGATTTTTGCCCCCATGGAGGGGATAAGCAGCTACATATACCGGCGTCTCCACTCCGGCTTCTTCGGAGGAGTGGAGGCGTACTTTGCCCCTTTTATCGCTCCGGACGGGGAAGGAGGCTTCAAAGCTTCCGCTCTCAGGGATATCCTTCCGGAGAACAACCTGGGTATAGTCCTCATACCCCAGCTGCTGGTAAACCGCCCTGAGCCCTTTATCCATGTGGCCCGGGAGCTGGCCGTTATGGGCTATGCGGAAGTTAATCTGAACGTCGGCTGTCCCTCATCCACAGTGGTTTCAAAGCGCAAGGGTTCCGGGATGCTTCTTGATCTGGAGAGTCTGGACAGCTGCCTCAATGAGATATTCTCCCGTTCTCCTGTTGCCGTCTCCATAAAGACCCGAATGGGCGTGGAAAGTACCGAGGAGTTTCCACGCATACTGGAGATATACAGGAAGTATCCTCTCAAGCGTCTGATAATACACGCCAGGGCTCGCTCCGGCATGTACAAAAGTCCGGTGGATATCCCAGGTTTCCTCTCCGCACTGGGAAACGCTCCCTGGCCGGTATACTATAACGGGAACTTTTTCTCCCCAGGCTCCGCCATGGAGCTGGGCCTGGATGGGATTTCTCTTGCCGGGCTCATGCTGGGGCGGGGAGCTGTGGCGGACCCGGCTTTACCCAGATCCCTAAAGGGAGGGCCGGCCCTGACGGCAGAGGAATTAAAGGACTTTCACGACGCTCTTCTCTCAGGATATCTGGACGCAGGCTATGACCCCCGCTCCGCCATGGCCCGGCTGAAGGAGCTGTGGTTTTACATGCTGTGCAAATTTCCGGACAGCCGCCGGGAGGCCAAGACCCTGCTGAAATCCCAGTACCTGCCGGACTACCGCTCAGCCGTCTCCGCACTTTTTGACAGCGGAAAATTTTCATCAGAATGTTATTTCAGTCAATGAGGATACCCGGTTTTCGGGTATCCTCATTGACTGAATTTATTCGCATATGGTTTCCCCGCAAGGCCCGCTCACATGTCCATAGCCATGCGGCAGTAGTAGTTAAACTGCCGTTCCCTCTCCAGAGTGCTGGGGTCCATGTGGCCGGGGTAGACCTCATAATCCCCCTCCAGAAGGCACAGCTTTTTCAGGGACCTGAGTTCCTCGTCCATATCTCCGCCTGGAAAATCCGTGCGTCCGCAGCTGCCCTTGAACAGGGTGTCCCCGGTAAACAGAGCGTTCTGGCAGCGGATACTCACTCCGCCGGGGGTATGACCGGGAGTGGCAAAAATCTCAAAACGCAGGGAATCCAGCTCCACCACGTCCCCCTGGTCGTAGTAGCTGCCGCCTTCCGGAAGCTGGAAGCGCATAAAGCCTCCGGGAGCATAGCGGGCGTCGTCCTTTTTATTCATATATACCTTGGCTCCGGTCTCCTCCGCAACGGCGTTCACCGCTCCCACATGGTCATAGTGGCCGTGGGTGAGCATTATCACCTTGCACTTGAGATGGTTGGACTCGATATAGTCCAGAATGGTGTTGGACTCCTCGCCGGGGTCTATCACGGCGCAGTTGAGAGTCTGTTCGTCGGTGACCACATAGCAGTTGGTCTCCAGATGTCCTACGGGAAGGGTCTTTATAAGCATATCCGTTCCTCCTGTTTACAGTTCCTTGGTGTCCAGAATTATGGTTACGGGCCCGTCGTTCACCGAGGCCACCTGCATTTCGGCGGCAAAGACTCCCGTCTCCACCTTGAAGCCCCGCTCCCGGCAGAGCTTGATAACCAGCTCGTACAGGGGTATGGCTGTCTCCGGCCGGGCAGCTTTGGAAAATCCGGGCCGGCGGGATTTGCAGTCGGCAAAGAGAGTGAACTGGCTGATTATAAGCAGCTCCGCCCCGGCGTCTGCGGGGCTTAGGTTCATCTTGCCGTTTTCGTCCTCGAAAACTCTCAGGCCGCAAATCTTGTCTGCTATTTTCTCCGCCTGGGCCTGAGCGTCATCCTGGTGTACCCCCAGCAGCACCAGAAAACCTTTTCCAATGCTGCCGTGTATCTTGCCCTCTATCTCCACCGAGGCGGACTTTACCCTTGTAACAACTGCCCTCATTTTCTATACTCCTTTATTTATTGCCGTTTCTCCCCACGCTGCTGACTCCGGGGATTGAGGAAAGGCGTCCCATAATATATTTCAGCTCCCCGCTGCTCTTTACTTCCAGTGAAACTGTGGTAAGGGCCAGGCCCGCGCCGGTATCTCTGGCGGTGAGGGAGCGGACCTTGGCGTTCAGGGAGTTGAGTACGGTGGCAATATCCATGACAAGGCCGGAGCGGTCCTTGGAGGCTATGGTCACGGTGGTGACATAGCTGTCGCTAATGCTGTCCGCCCAGGAGACATTTACCCAGCGTCCCTGATTTTCCGGCTGGTTCATCAGCTGCTTGCAGTTGCTGCAATCTCTCCGGTGTATGGACACTCCCTGTCCCCTGGTGATAAAACCTATAATGTCATCCCCCGGCACAGGGGTGCAGCAGCGGGAGAACTTAACCAGGCAGTTGCTCAGCCCCTCCACCAGTATGCCGTGAACAGGCTTCCCACTCTTCTTGGCGTTTATCTCCCGGCGCTCGGCGGCCTCGGACATCTTGTCCAGGGCTGTCTTTCTGTCCGGCTTGGAGCGCAGCTCGTCCCTTATGCGGTTTGCAACCCTGGTGGCTGTAATACCGCCATAGCCTATTGCTGCATAGACATCCTCCACTGCGCTGAAGGAAAGGCGCTTAAGGATGGGGGCTATTGCCTCCGGATCCTGAGCGTCGTCCAGGGTGAGGCCGTTGTGCTTCAGCTCAGCCTCCAGCATCTCCCGGCCCCGGATGACGTTCTCCTCCCGGCGCTCCTTCTTGAACCACTGCTTTATCTTGGTGCGGGCCGAGCCGCTCTTTGCATAGTTCAGCCAGTCCCTGCTGGGGCCGGGGGCGTTCTTGGAGGTGCGAATCTCCACTATATCCCCGTTTTGCAGCACGTGGTCGTAGGTTACTATCCTGCCGTTTACCTTGGCCCCCACCATGCTGTTGCCCACGTCGGAATGTATGTTATAGGCAAAGTCAATGGGAGTTGCCCCGGCAGGCAGATTTATCACGTCCCCCTTGGGGGAGAACACAAAGACCTCGTCGGCAAACATATCTATTTTCAGATTGTGAAGAAAGTCTTGGGCGTCGGACTCCTGTTGGTTCTCCAGCAGCCTTCGCACCCAGGCGAACTTGTCCTCGTCCCCCTCTCTGACGGCGGAGACGCTGCTGCCCATCTTGTATTTCCAGTGGGCCGCAATACCATACTCGGCGGTATAATGCATCTCCCAGGTGCGTATCTGCACCTCAAAGGGAATCCCTTCGCTGCCGATAACGGTGGTGTGTACGCTCTGGTACATATTTGGCTTGGGTGTGGATATATAATCCTTAAATCGTCCGGGCACAGGGTTGAACATGTCATGGATAATGCCCAGCACATTGTAGCAGTCCGGTATATTGTCCACAATTACCCGGAAGGCGCAAAGGTCAAAAATACCGTCTATATCCAGTTTCTGGGCATACATTTTCCGGTAGATGCTGTATACATGCTTTATCCGGCAGTAGATGGTGGACTTAACTCCCTCGGCGTCCAGCCTTGTCTGGATTTTCTCCTTCACGCTGTCCATGAAGCGCTCCAGCTCGTCCATTTTCTTTTCAAGGGAAGAGGTTATCTCCTTGTAGCCTGCCGGGTCAAGATACTGGAGCGACAGGTCCTCCAGTTCCCACTTGGCCCTCTGCATGCCCAGGCGATGGGCTATGGGGGCGTAAATCTCCATAGTCTCCAAAGATTTTGAACGCTGCTTTTCCGGGGACTGATAAGCCATGGTCCGCATGTTGTGCAGCCGGTCGACAATTTTTATCAGAATGACACGGATGTCCTTGGACATGGCCATGAGCATCTTTCGCAGATTCTCCATCTGCTCGTCTTCCTTGCTGGTATACTGCACCCTGGTCAGTTTTGTGACTCCCTCCACGATATCTGCCACTGCGGAGCCGAACTGGCGGGCAATGTCGGCATGGGTGAGCTTGGTATCCTCTATTACGTCATGGAGCAAGGCCGAGACCACCGAGTCCTCGTCCATGCCCATGTCCACAGTAATATCCGCCGCAGCCACGCAGTGAGTCACATAGGGAGAGCCGTCTTTTCTCAGCTGGCCGGAGTGCGCACTCTTGGCCATCTCATAGGCGTCCCTTATTCGCTCAAGATTCATGCCCGGACAGTTTTCCCCTATCTTCTTTATCAGCGCCTGAAACATCTCATCCGGGTCAAGCAAGCTATTCTTTTTTTCTCCCTGATTATCCATAGCCGTCCCTCTCAAGACAAATAGCCGTGAAGCGTCCTCATAAGTTTTGTACCCTCCAGGTCTGCTTTCCCTGGGATCTCAGCGGGCACAGCGGAAAAAATATTCCCGTCCGGGCTTTTGAGCAGCCCGGTCTCCAGAAATGCCATAAGACATATGCAGAAGCGTTCCGGCTCCATACCAGCCAAGCACTGACTTATCACATGCAGGCTGTCTTTAGCTACTGTAAAGCCCCTTCCCATGGACTTCCACAGTCTCACAAAGTCCGAGCGTTCAGGATAATACCTGGTCGCAGCCCACAGGGCCTGCTCATTGCGGGAAAGTATGGCCTCGCAGAGGGCCTTTGGGTCATGGCGGCGCATTGCCGAGGCCACGAGCTGAACGGACACGTTGCCCCGGTACTCGTTTATCTGGGGTCTAAATGCAATATCCACCAGCTCTCCCTCGCGTATGCCCAGATCGTCAAGTCTGTGAGAAAAGAAGATACCGTCAATATGCTTTGATCCGAAGCGGATGCGGAAACGCAAATGCCGCCCGCCTCCCACCTGGGAGGCTCCCTCCAGCCTGGCTGCGCTTATGCACATCAGCGGCTTGGGGTTTGCGTTGCCATAGGGCTCCAGCAGATCCAGGCTTTTCACGTTCTCCACGCTCAGCAGCTCCGGGTCGTTTATAAGCAGGTCGCATCTGAGCTCGGGCATTGGCTCCGGCCTGTTATTTTTGTAGTATTCTGCCAGAGCCTCCCTGAAGGAGTCCAGCTTGTCCTTTCGGATATTCAGGCCGGCAGCCAGGGCGTGGCCGCCAAAGCCCAGCAGATGCTCCGAGCAGGCGCTGAGAGCATCAAAAAGATTAAAGCCCCCATAGCTGCGGCAGGAGCCCTTGCCCAAATCCCCGTTGAGACATATCATTATAGCCGGCATTGAGTACTGCTCGGCAAGGCGTGAAGCGGCAATGCCGATGACGCCCTGGTGCCAGTTTTCACTGGCCAGGACTATTGGGCCGTCCGGAGTCTTCCCGGACAAAAGCTGATTTGCCTCCTGCCAGATCTCCGTCTCAATATTCTGCCTGCGGCGATTCAGTTCGCAAAGCTCCGCCGCCAGCTGAGTCGCCGTGGTCTGCTCCCGGCTCATAAGCAGCCTTGCAGCCATGGCGGCATTTCCCAGACGTCCTGCGGCATTTAACCGGGGCGCAAGGCTATAGCCTACGTTTGAGGCGTTGAGTTTTCTGGAGTCCATAGACGACTCCCTGAGCATGGCGGCAATGCCTGGCCTTGGGGATTTCTCCAGCTTCTCCAGGCCGTATTTCACAAGATAGCGGTTTTCCTCCACAAGTGGCATCACATCCGCTATGGTGCCTATGGCCACCAGGTCGGCATATTTATCCAGAGTCGCCTTACTGTTTTCCTCACAGGCGCAGACCAGCTTCAGCGCTACGCCCACTCCGGCCAGGTTCTTGTTCGGATACTCGTCTCCCTCCTGCTTACAGTCGACGACAGCGGCTGCATCAGGCAGCGCCTCGTGTCTGCACTCGTGGTGATCGGTAATGACCATGTCTATCCCCAGCTGCCGGGCATAGGCCGTCTCCTCCACTGCGGTTATGCCGCAGTCCACAGTAATGACAAGGCTCACTCCCTGGGCCTTCAGGGCGTCAAGGGCAGAGCAGTTCAGGCCGTAACCCTCCTCGTTTCTGTCGGGTATATAGGGTATGCAGTTGAGGCCCCTTGAGCGCAGATAGTCCGTCACCAGGCAGGTGGAGGTGATGCCGTCCACGTCATAGTCTCCGTAGACAGCCACGGTCTCCCCGGACTCTATGGCCTTGAGGACACGGTCCCTGGCCTTATCCATTCCCAGCATGAGCAGGGGGTCGTGAAGGCACTCCTCTCCGCCGCATATGAGCTCTCTGGCCTGTTGAGGTGTTTTAATTCCCCGCAGCGCCAGCACCGCCGTAAGCAGCGGAGTGTATCCGGCCGCCTTTAATTCCGGCGTTGGCTCCGGTCTGACAAGGGGTATCTCCCAGTCCTTATCTTTTTTCATACGCTTTCTACATCTCTTAAATATATTTTAATGATTGATTTTATCAGAAAAGCGGCTCTAATTCAATAGCGTAGGGTAAAAAAGATAAGGACCTATGGTAAAAACTGTCTCAAGCCGGGCGGCCCAGGCGGCCTTCAGCGGCAGTACTCCTCAAGATGGCGTATACTCACCGGCTCTTCTTTCCCCGAGACGCAGTGATTTACAGCCTGCTCCGGGCTATCGCACAGGGCAAAGAGGGACAGGCAGTCTCTGCTCATAAATCCCCCGTCCGCCGTCTTTTCCAGCATCAGCATCAGCGGGTCAAAATATCCCGCGGCGTTCAGCAGAGCCATGGGCTTTGAGTGCCGCCCCAGCTGTTTTAGTGTTAAGACTTCAAAAAATTCTTCATAGGTACCTATGCCTCCCGGCAGGGCAATAAAGGCTTCCGCCCTGTCCTCCATCATGGCTTTCCTCTCAGACATGGTCTCGGTAAATATAAGTTCGCCGTAATCCTTTAAAAGTATTCCCGGCTCGTCAAAAAAGCGGGGAGCGATGCCCACTATGCTGCCTCCGGCCTCTCTGGCTCCGCCGGCGCAGGCCCCCATGAGCCCGCTGGCTCCGCCTCCGAAAATCAGGCTGTGTCCCCCCAAAGCCAGGGCCTTCCCAAGCTCGTAAGCCTTGTCATAAAATTCCCTGTCCAGCCGGTTGCTGGAGGCGCCGAATACGCAAATATTCATAGAATTTCCTCCGTCTCTCATAAAAAATATTTTATTAACAGGATTATAGCATTTGTATCCCCACTTGAAAAGGCCGGGGTTTTAATGTATTATTGATAAAGTTTGGAGGCCCATATGAAGAAACTTTTTACCGTTTTATTGATATTGTCTCTGTCCCTCTCCCTCTGCGGCTGCAAGGGCGGCTGCTATGAGAGCGGCAGCGGAGAACTTAGCATAGTAGCCACGGTGTTTCCCGCCTTTGACTTTGCAAGAGAGGTCGCCGGGGAACGGGCTTCGGTCTGTCTGCTGGTTCCCCCGGGCTCCGAGTCCCACAGCTTTGAACCTACCGCCCAGGATATATTGCGCATACAAAACTGCGACCTGCTCATTTGCAACGGCGGGGAGTCCGAGGTCTGGCTGGAGGACATGTTGGAAAGCATGGATAAGGATATCCCCAGGGTGGTGATGATGGACTGTGTCCAGACTCTGGAGGAGGAAGTAAAAGAGGGCATGCAGGTCCAGGGCCATGAGCACAGCGAAGATGAAGGCCACGGCCACGAGCCGGAGTATGACGAGCATGTGTGGACATCTCCAAGAAATGCCGCCCTCATTTCTCAGGCTATATCCCAGCGGCTATGCAGTATCGATCCGGAGAACGCTCAATACTTCAGCTCCCGCTGTGAAGCCTACTGCGGCTCCCTCCTGTCTTTGGACGAGGACTTCCGCAGTCTGCTTCAAGGGGCCGGCCAGCCCACCATGATCTTTGCAGACCGTTTCCCCGTACGCTATTTTGTGGAGGAATACGGCCTGGACTATTACGCCGCCTATCCCGGCTGCGCCGAACAGACCGAGCCTTCCGCCAAGACCGTGGCCTTTCTCATTGACAAGGTCCGGGAGGAGCGCACGCCGGCAGTATTTTATATTGAATTCTCAAACCAAAAAATGGCGGATGTAATATGCGAGGACACCGGCTGTAAAAAGCTGCTGTTCCATTCGTGCCACAACGTGACCCGGCAGCAGCTGGACGAAGGCGTCAGCTATCTGGGGCTTATGGAGGGAAATTTTGTGACTTTAAGGAGGGCCTTCGGTTAATGGCCATATTGGAATGTGAAAACCTTGGCTTTTCCTACGAGGGGAAGCGTGTGCTTGAGGGAGTCAATTTCTCTCTCAATGCCGGTGATTACCTCTGTGTAGTGGGTGAAAACGGCTCGGGAAAATCCACTTTGATAAAGGGACTCTTGGGACTTAAGGCCCCGGATGAGGGCAGTATAAGACTCTCCGACGGCCTGAAGGCTACGGAGATAGGATACCTGCCTCAGCAGACCCAGGTGCAGCGGGACTTTCCCGCCAGCGTGTATGAAGTGGTGCTCTCCGGCTGTCTCAATTCCCTGGGCTCTTCCCTGTTCTATTCCAAAGAACTTAAGAGGCGGGCTTTGGAGAATATGGAGCGCATGGGCATAGACGACATTAAGAACCGGAGCTATCAGACTCTGTCCGGCGGTCAGCAACAGCGGGTGCTTCTGGCCAGGGCCCTGTGCGCCACAAAAAAGCTGCTGCTGCTGGACGAGCCTGTAACGGGTCTGGACCCCATAGCCAGCGGCGAGATGTACAATCTTATAAAGCTTATAAATCTCTGTGACAATATCTCCGTCATCATGGTCTCCCACGACATTCATGAGGCTGTGCGCTATGCCACCCATATTTTGCATCTGGGACACAAGCAGCTGTTTTTCGGCTCTGCCGCAGAGTATCGGGAGAGCAGTTTGGCCCGGCGTTTTCTTGGAGGTGCCCGCATATGAGCCAAATTATTTCCATGTTCTCCTATCAGTTCATGCAGAGAGCCTTGATCGTAGGGGTCCTGGTGTCCCTCTGCGCCGCCCTTCTGGGCGTCTCCCTGGTTTTGAAACGCTACTCCATGATAGGCGACGGTCTGAGCCACGTGGGCTTTGGCGCCCTGGCCATTGCCTCGGCTTTTAATCTGGCTCCCCTGGCCGTGGCTGTGCCGGTAGTGGTGGCGGCAGCCATCCTTATGCTCCGCCTAAACCATAACAACGCAGTGAAAGGAGACGCAGCCATAGCTATGATATCCAGCAGTTCTCTGGCTATCGGCGTCATTTGCGTGTCTCTCACCACGGGTATGAATACCGACGTATCCAGCTATATGTTTGGCAGCGTCCTCTCTCTCAGCAGCGGGGATGCCGTTCTCAGCGTTATACTCTCCCTGGCAGTTCTGGGGCTCTTTATTCTATTCTACCCCCGACTCTTTGCCGTCACCTTTGACGAGAGTTTCAGCCGGGCTACCGGCACCAGGACGGAGCTATACAACAGCCTCTTGGCAGTACTCACCGCCGTGACCGTGGTGCTGGGCATGCGTATGATGGGCGCTCTGCTTATATCCAGCCTCATCATTTTCCCCGCCCTGTCCGCCATGTGCCTGTGCCGTAGCTTCAAATCCGTCGTCATCGCCTCGGCTATTATATCCGTCCTTTGCTTTCTCTTCGGCCTGGTCTTTTCCTATTTCTTCGAGACCCCCACAGGCGCAAGTATCGTGGCGGCCGATTTGATATGCTACGGCCTGTTCCGGCTGTTTGCCGGAAGAAAATAGCTCTCTTATACGGCCTTCGGGATTAATCTCTATAAAGTTTTTGGGAGGCAGCTTTTAGCTGCCTCCCATTATTTTTAGTCTTTTTTTCGGATTTGCTCCAATACGCCTCAGTCGTGGCCGGGAACAGGTTTTTCCTTACTTATCCGGCTCAGAACAGGTCTGGGAAACACCAACGTATGAACTGGCATATCTCCTGGCGGTGAGGGGCAAGGTAGGGCACAAACATATAGTAGTTTTCCTCCCAATCCCCGCCAAAGCGGCTTTGGCTCATATCCAAAGCCAGATAGGGCTCGGCGCCCGGCTCCAGCCCTTTGCCCCGCAGCCGGTCCTCCAGCTTATCCAGCATATCCTCCGGCAGCAGTTCCCTAAAATCCAGCATGGGGGCCTCATCCTGATAGTGGAGAAAAACGGCCTCGTTTGTAACCACAAAGTCCAACTCCTGCACGGCCATGTAGGCAATGAGTTTGCCGTTGCTGGCTGCAGTATACTCTGTGGCTTCCCCGCCCAGATCTATATAGAGGTCATCGTCAAAAATAATGATTTGGTTTTCCCCAGGCGAACGGGTTTCGGTATAGTTCTTCTGTATCTCGCCGGCATCAAAAATTCCGTAAACGTCGTTGGTGAAAAATCCCTGAAGTATAATGTCCTTTCCGGACTGCGCCACCACGTCGCCTATATAAGCCCCCAGCATAATCAGGAGCAGCAGCCCTAAGATCCAGCCCTTGTAGTAGTACAGCAGATAGCCCAGCTTCTGCCGGAAGCTCATCCCGGCCATGGTTTTTGCCGTGAAGTCCCGCCAGCGTATGAATCTGTCTTTTAAACTCAACTTGGCCCTCCGTTAAAAGAAGTATTTGTCCCGCTTTTTTGCCGCTCTTTTTTCCGCCTTCAGAGCCTCCTTGCTGGGAGCCTCCCCTGTATACTTTCCAAACACTCCTGTTAAGAAATAGGAGGAGACAAAGATAGCCAGTCCAATCCAGAAAAAGAAAAGTCCGCTGACAAAGTATATCGCCGCCGCTGCCGCAAGGCTGATTACCAGGAGGGTAATGCTCACGTGAAGATTTGCCATGGACATGATAAAACTGTCCTTTATCACTTTCTTCAGGGGAAAGTCAAAATGCGCCAGAATGGGATATGCGTAATAGGTGCAGAAAATAAAAACCAGACTGGCACATCCGCATATGCTCAGCATAAATAGGGCGGGAAGACCTGCCGACAGGTACATTTTCCAGCTTGCGTAGAGATCAACAACTAGAAAGGCGGAGCCAAAGAGCTGAAGCAGCCACAGCAGCGTGGCCTTCTTGAAATTCCTTTTAAAGGACGGCCAGAAGCTGCTCCATATCCCGCCCTCCTGGTCTACCACTTGGCGAAGAGTAAAGTCATAAAAAGCCGCCGTTGCGGCGCCAACGGTAAAAATTGGCACGGAAGCTATCAGCCACAGGAAACTCATCAGACATACATCCGCAAGCTTTGCTACAAAGTTCCAGAACTTGTTTTCCGGATTAAACAGACCATACATAGCCGTTGCCCGTTATTCCAGAATATTGGTGGTAATGTAATCCACACCCATCTCCACCAGCTGGAGAGCCCTATCTTTTTCGTTGACAGTCCATACGTTCACGGTGTGTCCCATGGCATGTACCCTGTCCACTATCTCCTTGGTGAGTATACGATGGTCGATATCCAGATCCAGATTGTTCTTTTCCAGATCCTCATAATACTCGTCCTTCCATTCCTTGCCGATTAGGTACATGGCGCTCTGCTCCGGGTATTTTTCTCTCAGGGCCACAAGATTGGACAGAGCAAAGGATATGAACACAACATGGTCCAAATAATCCATGGCTTTTATGGTGTCGACTATACCGTACACATCCTGGGGGTCCATGGGATTTTTCAGTTCCAGAATACAGAATTTCTCATATTTTTTGCAGATCCCCACGTATTCCTCCAGGCTGGGCAACAGCAGGTCGCTGCGGCTGCGCTGACCGTCAATATCCAGCAGCCTCAGCTTTCTCAGGGTTTCATAGCTGCTGTTTTCCACATTAATATCGTCTGTGGAAACACGGCTGGTATTGTCGTCGTGTATGACAATGACCTTTTTATCCGCAGTTATATGGACGTCAGTCTCTATTCCAAAATATTTTGCTCTGTTGCCGGCGGCCACAAAAGCGGCGTTGGTATTTTCCTTTTCCAGCCCGCTCAAGCCGCGGTGGGCAATCATTTTTACGTTTCCGCTGTCCAGTTTAATGGTATTCATTTTGATATTTCTCCTCTTTTCATACATTTTCTTGTAAAGAATACCTATGCAGAGTTCATTTAAGTATAGCATTATGCCGCCGCATATTCAATACTTGCCGTCATATCCTCAGCTAAAAGACAGCAAAAATTATTTTTTTGACAATTTTGAATGGATAATAGCAATTTCAAAATACTCTCTTTGTAAAAATTAACAAAAAATTTGAAATATTCTTGTGAAAGATACCCTTCTCAGATAGCTTGAAATGGAGTTTTTTAAATGATATACTGCAATGGTAATAGTTTTCTGCGTTCAGCGCAGAAGGAATTGAGAAAGGAAAAACTGAAATGAAAAAACTGCTAGCTTTGGTTCTTGTTCTTAGCATGGTGTTTACGCTCTGTGCTTGTAGCGGATCTACCGGCTCCACCGGCTCCACGGAAACCCAGGCGCCTGCTGAAAGCGAGGAGGCTGCCGTTCAGGATGCAAGCTTCTATGAAGTGACCGAGCCTATTACGATCACCTGGTGGCACGCTCTTGAAGACCAGTACTCCGACCTGGTGACCGAGATTGTGGACGACTTTAATTCCTCTCAGGATCTCATCACCGTCAATGCCGAGTACATAGGCTCCTACTCCGATTTGAATGAGGCCCTTGTCTCCGCCGTCGCCGCCAACGCCGGCCTGCCCGCACTGGTGGTAGCCAACACCGACTACGTGGCTCAGTACGGCGCTTCCGGCCTGTACGAGAATCTGGACCCCTACATTGAAGCCACCGGCTACGATGTGGAAGACTTCTCCACCGGTCTTCTGCTCAGCGCCCAGTACGAGGGCAAGCAGGTCGCTCTCCCCTTCCTGCACTCCACTCAGGTCATATACTACAACAAGACTGTTGCCGATGAGCTGGGTCTCACCGTCCCCACCACTATGGACGAGTTTGAGGAGTTTATCAAGGCCGGCGCAGAGGCCACCGGTATGGGTCTGGCCATTCCCGGCTGGGACCAGTGGTATTTCGAGACTCTCTATCTGAACGAGGGCGTTGATATCATAACTGAGGATAACACCTGCGATCTTGACAGCGAGGCTGCCATAGGCGTCACCACCACTCTCAAGGAGTGGATCGACAACGGCTATGCCTACTTCACCTCCGCCGCAAGCGATGCCTCCTCCAATATGCGCCAGCAGTTCTACGATGGACAGCTCTTTGCAATTATGCACACCTCCTCTCTGTACAACACCCACGTGGATCAGGCCAACGGCTTTGAAGTCGGCATGGCTTGGTATCCCGAGGGAAGCACCGGAGACAAGTACTCTGAGGTCGGCGGCTGCGTTCTGGGCATCCCCTCCGGCAACGACCAGGCCACCAAGAACGCCGCTTGGGTCTTCCTCCAGTATCTCTGCGGCAAAGATGTTAACATGAAGTGGGCCGAGGGTACCGGTTACCTGCCCACCCGTAATTCCGTTCTTACCACCGAGGAAGGCGTCGCTTTCCTGGAGGCCAAGCCCGCATTCCAGTGCATCTTCGACAACCTGAACCTGATTAATCCTCGTATCCAGAACGCAGCCTGGAGCCAGCTGGCCACCACCTGGAAGAACTACATGGCAAGCATGCTGGTTGAAGGCGAAGATATAGCTACCTACTCTGCGGACATGACTGAAGAGATTAATGAGATCCTTGCTGATGCCTGAGTTTTCCCCCTTTTAAACTAACCTGATATTACCTCACACTCTGTCATTTACCGACAGAGTGTGAGGTATTTAAAAACAGCTGTTTGGGAGTGCGCTCTTGCAGGAGAAATGAAAGGAAGCTGATCATGGCAAACAATAACTTGAGCGTGAATAATCAGACTGTTAAAAAAGGCTTTATGACTGCCAGGACAAAATCCAAGTTTATCGATTTTCTTTTTGTACTGCCGGCCATAGCTCTTCTCGCAGTCTTTACATATTACCCTGTTGCAAAGCTGGTTCAAATCAGTTTTACCGACTGGAACCTGCTGAATCCCACCTGGGAACTTGTGGGACTTAAGAACTGGAAATGGCTCTTTGCCGGAACCGGAGCTAAGTACCTCTGGAATTCCCTGAAAGTCACTTTCCTGTATTCCGTCGGCGAAATATTTATAACCATGGTAGGCGGTATAATTTTTGCCCTTATTTTCAAACGCCTCACCTCCGGTTTCAGCGCAATGCGCGCCATAATCTTTGTTCCCAAGTATGTGGCCATGTCCTCTGCGGCTATGGTCTTCCTGGTAATTCTGAATACCGACTACGGTATACTCAACTACCTTCTGAGTCTGGTTGGAGTGGAAAAGATCAACTGGCTGGACAACAAGAATACAGCCTTGATTTCAGTCTTGTTCTGTACCGGCTGGCGTGTGATAGGCTATGGTATGATGATCTATCTGTCGGCAATGATGGGAATATCAAGCCAATATTACGAGGCAGCTTCCCTTGACGGTGCCAACAAGACCGTGCAGTTCTTTAAGATCACTCTCCCCCTTCTCTCCCCTACCACCCTGTTCCTTCTGGTGACCACCTTCCTGTCCTCCATGAAGGTCTTCCAGTCCATTGATATAATGACCTCCGGCGGCCCCAACAGAGCCACTGAGGTTTTTGTCTACCAGATTTACCAGTATGCAATGGTAGACTTCCGCATGGATAGAGCTGCAACTTCGGCAGTAATGTTCTTTGCTATCCTCCTTATCGTCACGGTGGCAACTATGAAGTATTCCAACAACGTCGTAACCTACGATTCCTGATGTAAGGAGGACGAGATAATGAGTAATTCAACTGCACCCAGAATTCATACAGCCAAGAGGAGCGCCGGATATCATATTCAGACTGTAGTGGCCGTGATTATCACGCTGCTGATGCTGTTTCCTCTGTACTGGATGATAGCAACTTCTCTTAAGTCCGCTGAAGAGGCTCAGCTTATAATACCTACCTTGTATCCCCACGGCCTGCATTTTGAAAACTACACCTACGTGCTTACAAAGGCAAACTTCCTTAAATATTATTGGAACACCATAGTGATGACCATGGGCATTATGGTATTCCAGGTGGGTACCGGCACCTTGGCTGCCTACGGCTTTGCCTGCGGCCAGTTCAAGGGAAGAGAGGTCCTGTTCTATGTTGTACTCGGCGCATTGATGATCCCCCTGCAGGTGACCTTTATTCCCATATATATCATGTGCGCCAACTGGAATCTTACCGACACCTTCCTTGGCCTTATTCTTCCTGAGGCCGTCTCCGCATACTATATCTTCATGTTGAGGAACACCTTCCTGTCCATCGACCAGAGCTACATTGACGCAGGCAGGATAGACGGATTGGGCCGCTTTGGAATAATCCGGCACGTTCTGGTGCCCATGAGCAAGGCGTCCATATTCACAGTCACCCTGGTGACCTTCTCCAACGGCTGGAACGCCTACTTCTGGCCCAAGATAATTGCCAGGAATGAGGTTCGCCGCGTTCTTACCGTTGGTCTGGCTCAGCTGAAGAACACCTTTGCAGGTCAGGCTGTAGCCAACTTCCACCAGATAATGGCCGGCGCAGTTCTGGCTATCATCCCCCTGGTGATACTGTTCATGGTATTCCAGAAGTACATGATGACAGGATATTCAAAGGCTGCAATGAAATAAATTCGCCGCCTTGGCTCCGTTTCAGAAGCGCAGGCAGCCGATAGGAAATTTTACAGCGAGCCATGTCTCCCCAATGAACATGGCTCGCTGATTTATTTTTGATCCTTGCATAAAATCATATTTATCAATGGGAAAGGCCGCAGCTTCAAAATGAACAGCACCCCATTTGTTAGACAGTATGGTATACTGAATAACAAGTGAGGTGCTTTTTATGCCAAAAGGAATACCAAACAAACGATACACACCGGAATTCAAGAAGAAGGTAATAGAAACGATGC
>CALXGF010000205.1 GCA_944387735.1 uncultured Oscillospiraceae bacterium | reverse complement strand
TCCTCATAGGCAGCCTGGGCCGCCTCTAGTATACGGCTGTCCTCTGCCGGGGCTATCATCTCCCCGGCGAATATCTGGCCGTCCTCCCTTGTCCAGCTCTCCCCGTCGGGGATGTAACGATAGCCCTGGATAAAGGTCTTGCACTTGCCCTCGAAAAAATCCACATTCATCTCCCTGAGGCCCTCCCCGGAGGATACATGGCATTTGTATTGAGAGTCAATGTATAATCCCATTTTTGCCCTCCTATTCCATCCATACCTTGGATACAGACAGCGTACCGTAGGTATCGCCCCACGCCTTGAGATACAGCTGTATATAGTAGCTGCCCGTCAAGCCGGAGATGTCCAGAGTCTTTGAAGCATTTGTGACCAAGGCCATGTCCCCCGTGGTTGCAGCTGCGCCTCCCGTAGTCGTTGTACCCACACTAAGGCGTGCATTAATCGTTGGCGATCCGTTGTTTGTAGTAGTCGTTATCCCCTCAAAGTGCAGAGTCTTGAAAGGGCTAAAATCCACGGCTCTGTTGGAATATCCGTTTCCGTAAGCCTCATCGTAGGGGCCGGAGTTGGCGCTGATTTTAAGGGAGCTATTACTTATGCAGCTCCAGCCACCGGTCTCCTGGGCATAGCTGCCGTTGTCAAACAGCACCAGTAAAAATGTAAACTCAAGGCTGTAGACCTTGCTCTCCGTCACATTTACAGTCTCGCTCTTGGACGTCTCTCCGCTTGTGACAGTCACCGTCCAGTCCCCGGCCCTGGGGATGACGAACATCCACTGTCCGCTGTCATTCTCGGCCTGTATAGTCCTCACCCCATTGCTGCAGCTGCATGCGGCGCCCTCCGGATATGCCGCGTCTATCACGGCGAAGGCCGAGCCCCCGCCTGCGTTGGTCCTGCCTTTCATGCGTTCACCTCACAGGTATACATACTATTGCGGGAATATTGACCGTCTCTGCCGGGCTCTCGTTTGCATATATATAGACCCCGCCGGAAAACGTCTCGGCAATGGGGGCAAATATATTCTCCAGAGCGTCCTCCGGGGCAAAGGTCACGCTGGGCGCAAAGTCCTCCGTTACTCCCTCCAGAGTGACCGCCGCCCTGTAGGGATAGTCTACGTATGTCTCGTCCTCCTGCCAGACCTCCGGCGCCACAGCGAGGTCCGTAAAAGCAAGTATCTTCACATCGTCGGCCAGTTTGTTTCTCACCACTGCTGCGTTCTCTATTGCCTCGCTCGTTATTGTCAGTGGGTCTGTGCCGCCTATGGCGTGCTGGGCGGCGTGGGATGCGATGTGAGCCAGACTCCAGTTAAAGGTGGCCTCAGTACCGCTAAAGCCCTCCTGTACCGCCAGCTCATAGGGGCTGCTGCCGTCGTCTCCCTTATCTCCGCTGTCTCCTTTAGGCCCCCGGATATTAACCGTCTCAGGATTTTCAAGTCCGGCATCGTTTATCCAGCTGAGGTTTCCATAGTCATCTACATTGGGAATAAAGGTTGCGCCGTCATTACCCCTGTCTCCCTCCGGGCCCTGAATAGTGCCGTTATTTATCCAGCTCTGGCCGATGCCGTCATATACGTATATATCGTAGGGCGCCTGGGTTCCAACGCCGTAGGCGTCTCCCCTCTCCGGTTCCGGCACCTCTGTCTCCAGCGTATCCAGGTCGGGGAAATATCCCAGGATTTGAAAGCCTTTGCCGTCCAGGACTCCGCTTTCGATAGCTTCCAGTACATCGTTTGCCTTTTCCAAGGCAAGGCTTGCCTTGCTGTCCAGCTGTTCGGCCACGGTCATGGGTATCTGGTGTAGGGGCTCGTCTATAAGGCCGCTCTCCATAACCTGAATCACTACAGGCATGGTGGTAATGCGGCTCTCCTCCATATTGCCGGTGAGGTACATTTCCCAACTGCCTATACTTAGGTTTAGATGCATATCCTTTTTAATTTCATCTTCAATGAGATTAATGTCATATACCGTGTCGCCCTGCCGGAAGTGCGCCCACTTGGAGTAACCGTTCCAGGTGTCCCCGCTGAAATAGAAGCGAGCCTGGAGGAAATCTATTGAATTGGCGGCAATAGTAGGACTGGCAAAGCGTATGGTCTGGCCCGAAACATAAAATTCTATCATTCTCTCTGAGCCTCCTCCGACTCGTTCATCTTCTGCACCAGTCTGACAAGGTAATCTCTCAGCTGTCTCAACTGGCTCTCCGCCGAGCCCTGCAGCATAGGCGGGTATTCATGCATCACATATCACTCCCTATCTCCAAAACTTTGGCCAGAGAGAAGAGCTGAAACTCTCCCTTCCCCACCAGCCTTATCTGCATATGGTCGCAGCGCCGGGGACATACAGGTACGGTGACGGTGCCTGTGCCGCTGAGCTTTAGGCGGCCCTTGTTTTCCCAGATCCCGTTGGAGTCGTATTGGATAAATACGTCCATCCAGGCCCCTTCCTCCATACGCACCCGGAGATTAAAACGGGAGACATATTTTTTGTCCGGATACTGGTAATAAAGTATTCCGCTCTCGGCCATCCAAGGCACATATTTCTCCGGACAGCCCTGCCGCCCGCTGAGACTCCACAGCTCTGTCTCCGTCATGGCGTAAAGGTCTCCTTCGCTTCTGGCAAAGAACTTTACCGGCAGCCCGTCCTCCTTCATCCAGAGGCTGCGGCTTATATCGTACACAAAGAGCTGTCGCTCCCCGGCGCTGTCGTCCATTGCGATATAGTACCTATCTCCGACGGAGCCTGCGGCGGCGTTAAAGTACAGCTCCTCTCCAAGGGCCTGGGACACGCTGGTGGGAAAGCCTCCCTGATAAGCGCAGATCTCGCCGCCGGATTTGTAGAACAGAGTCTCGTTCACCACCGCAAGGCTCTTGTGGCTGCCTGACTGGACGCCTCGGCACACGGTTTCCGTGAGGCGGTGAGCGCCGTAGGCGGAGACAGTGACCTTGTGGATGTTGTTTTCCTTAAAGAAGATGGGGCTGCCCAGATAATTTACCGCTCCGGTCCAAGGGCCGTCCGAACCCACAGAGGCAGTCCAGGAGTCGGTGCTCAGGCCCTGATATTGCCGCCAATTCTTAAAGTCTCCCAGAGCGCAGCCGTAAATTTCATTAAGGTTTTTCTCCCCGTCGTTGCCGTAGCGGCATCCCCAGAGCCGGTTCTGGCTCTCGCATACAAAGTCCATATCCGGCACTCTGCGCTCAATTTTTATGCTGCCCTGGCTTTGTATCAGAGCCTCTCTGATAAGTCCAACTACCACGATGAAGTCATGCTCGCCCTCGCCGCCGCCTATGGCTTGGATTATTTTGGAGCCGTTGAGCTGCTGCGCCTCGCATCCGCTTATCTCCACGCCGTCCAAAGCCCTGAACAGGCCGGGCAGTTCCCCCTGGGACACGAAGCGTAGGCGGGTGTATACGGTGCTTATCTCAGTCCAGCTTTGGCTCTCCTGACTCCACTGCTTAAGTACGTCCGCCTCGCCGGAGCTGTCTATCCACAGCTCCCCGTTTTCCGGCGCCGCCGTCGGAGTGTCCGATACTCTGGGCGTCTCATACTCGGTACCGTCCATTCTGCACAAGGTACAGCTCACTGAACCGGTGGAACTGTAGCTGGCCTCCATGCTGCCGTAGTCGTCCGGGTCTGCAGTGTTGTAAAACAGCTTGTCTGGGAATATGCAGATATACGCCCCCATGCTCACCATCTGTTTTTCTCCGCTGGACACGGTCAAAGGCGTTTCTTCTCCGGAGTAGTACAATTTGCCTGCGTCGATCCAGGCCAGATTTTCCTTTGCCAGCAGGCACTGAGGTTCATTCATATTCTGGACCAAGCCCCGTTTTTTACGGCAGCTGAGCATGGGATAACCGGTGCTGGACAGGTTGATCATGTCGTAGAACTCGCCTTTTTTGATCTTAAGCCTGTGATTATAGCCTTTGAAGGTATCGGTCAAGTCTCTTTTAGTCTCGGTTTGAGGCAGTCTAGGCAAAATCGGCATAACCAGTCCCCCTCAAAATCTAAAGCCCTTACCCCGGTTTTTGTGTCTGCCCCGGCGGCAAATCCAGTCTCTGTACTGTTGAAAGGCTCCGTTATACAATACTATCTGCTGGTTATACTTGGCGCTTTCAAAATTCTCTGCGGCGATCATAGCCTGGAGATAGCGGCAGTAAATGCTCTCAGCGTAGGGCATGGGGGCCAGCAGCTCTTCCTCCCCGGTGGTATAGTCTCCGGGCTTACTTCTTCCTGGCTGGTAGTCTTTTATCAGCTCCTCAAATATTTGCCCGTCCAGCAGCGACAGCCATCGGAGCTTCTGGTCCACGCCGTATTGATTGGGTTCCAGTATATCCACCCGGCGTATGGCCTCTATGGCCTTCATAGTCTCTCCCCCCTTCAGTTCCCTCCCGGCCAAAGGCCGGGAGGGAATTGCTCTCACTGGTTTTTCATACCGTCCACGTTTTCGTAGAAGATCTCTGCCGCCCGGTTGCTGCGCTCTATCTCCTCCGCAACGAACTTAGGTACCATAGACTTTTTGCCCTTTGGCAGCAGATAGTTCACTCCGTTCACCGCCACAAAGAGGTTGGGGTCCTCCCTGTCTCCGCTGCGGGGTATGTATATCTCAACTCTTTCGCTCATGTCTTTTCCTCCTCAGTTAAGTTCATCCACAGAGCTGAAGCTGGAAGTGCTCATCACTCGCAGCAGCCGTTCAGGGTAGAGGATGGTGGCGCCGTTAGTTTCGAACTTATAGCCTATGGTGCTGAACTGGTTCAGAGGGCCTCCTATCTCGCCCTTGTCGTGGATTATCATCTCCAGAGCTCCGCCCTCAGGGTCAATGATGCCAAAGCTGTCCTTGCCGAAAAAGTAGCTGGCATAGCTGCGTCCGCCGTCCTTGTTCTCATATTCGTCTTCATCCCCCAGCACCGGGGCAAAGACGTTTTCGATAAAGCGCACGCCGTGAAGCTCGCCGATTTCGCCGTTGAAGAGCTCCTCAGGGGAGGCGTATTTGTGGGCCTCTATCCAGCCCTCGCACTCTCTCAGGTCGTGGGCTACCGAGGGGTGGACAACGGCGTAATAGCGGCCGTTTATCCTGGGGGCCCGGTTCTTTTTCATGATAGTGACGGCCTTGTTTATCATGGCGGGGGTGAGCAGACTCCATCCGTTGGCGTCGCTGGCGCCCATTGCGGCGCAGCTTGTGGGGGTGGACATTACCTCTCCGGTGCTCTTGTCGATGTTGTCGCAGTAGAGCACATTGGTGCCCACCAGCAGGGCATCTCTGATAAGCTTCTCCTGGGTCTCGGCGGCAGATGCTCCCATCTCCTCGGTAGCCCCCAGGATAACGTCGTCGTAGGCTCTCAGCTCCAGCTTGTCGGTAATGGAGGTGTAGGTTCCGTACTGGTCTACGCTGCCTGTAACGGTGGTGACGCCGAACTTCTGCCCAGTGGGTATGACCCCTTCGGTGAGCTTGGCAGCCCGCTCAAAGGTGTTCCACTTGCGCCACTCCACGCTGCCGTGGTGGTTTGCAGGCAAGACCTGCCGCTTGGCAAACTGGGCATAGAACATTTCGGTACGGGCATTTTCCAGCAGCTCCGTGTCGTAAAAAGCTTTAAGCTCCGGAGCCAGGGTCTTGCCTGAGTCAAAGTCGGTGACTACGCCGGTTCCGGCGTTCACATAGCCTTCCGTACCGTTTACCACAGTTCCCGCATCGGCAAAGAACTGCAGATCCATTTTTGAAATAATCTCCATTGTTTCATCCTTTCAGTTTTTTATGAGCCGTAGGGCAGTTTTTTCCCCTGGGCGCTGGCCTGATAGATACGCTTTTTCAGCGCTTCCCGCTCCTGTCTGGACATCTGGCTGGGGTCGCCGGAGCTGGTGAGAGCGGCCTGACCGCCTTTCAGTTCCCTGGGTCTGGCCGCCCCGGAGCTGAGGGCTTTGGCGGCGGACAGGGCTCCGGCCTTGGCCATATTTTCGGCCAGCTCCCTGTGATGAAGGGCATAGTAAGCCTCCTCCAGGCTCAAGCCTGTGTGGGGAGCGGTGAGCTTAAGAAACTCTCTGTTCTCCAGCTCTCTTGCCAGGTCGAAGTCGGGGAAATTCTGTCTCATCGCCTCAGCCTGCTGCTTCAGGCTGTCCAGTTGTGCCTTGGCCTGAGCAGCTCTGCCGTATTCCCCTTTCAGCTTTTCCTGCCTGTCCCGTCGAATCCTCACGGCCAGTTCCTCCGGGTCCGTCTCCTGTCCCTGCCGATTGCCCATACCAAAGCTGCGGCTTATATCCTCTAAAACTGCGTCCAGTTTTTTGAGTCTCTCCTCGTTCCCCTGGCGGTCTCTGAGCCTTTTCTTTACGATGCTCTGGACCTGCCGGTCGTACTCGCTCCGGTATTCCGGGTCGGCCAGGATCTCCTCCCAGCTCATCTTGTCCTTTTCTCGGCTCTCTTGCTTTTCTGCTCCCTGCCCGGCGTCGGCAGCATTTTCGCCCGTCCGCTCCCCCTGCTGAAGCTCAGAGCTTTTCTCCAGAGTAAGCGTCTTTTCCTTTTGCATAGGATGCCTCCATTCTCCTTATTAAATAATGCGTTGCCGCATATTAAGGGCTGATTATCTGGTGTTGGCGTTTATCTTTGACTGAGCCTTGCTTCCGCTGTTGTTGCTGGGCACTCTGCCGTAGTAATAGGCCAGATAGGTGTTGCTGGGTCCGAAGGAGCTTCCCCCGCCGCCTCCGCCGTAACGCTTCAGATAGGCGTTGGCCTGAGCCTGAGTCATGCCGCTGTTTTCCAGCTCTTCTGCGCTGGGGGTATAGCCGGTTCTGGTGATAAGCTCCACCAGTCTGTCGTAATTTTTATCCTTCTGCTCCTGCTGGACGGCAGCCGCATCTGCGGCCATACCCTGCTGGTACATCACGTCCTCCACCTGGTCCCTGTACCTGCCGTACTCTGTCTGCTCCAGAGCCAGCAGTCTCTGGTATTCCTCTTCCAGGTTCTGTCCCTGGTCCTTGTATCGCTGATAAGCGGCGGAGTATAGCTCCGGCAGCGCCTCTCCCAGCTTCTGCAAATAGCTGTCGTATTCCTGCTGTCCCGCCTGCTGGGCATAGCTGCTGCCGTATCCCCCGGTGAGGGCGGCAGCCTGGCCCATAGTGTCTCTCATAGCCTTTCTGCCCATCTGAGTGTACTGTTCCCTGTAATGGCCGTACAGGCTGTCGGACATGGGGTCGTAGCTGAAGGGCTCCCTGCTGACTATCTTGTTGTAAATTTGGCTTATCTGTTCGTCATAGCTGCTGGAATATTCCGGCAGACTGAACTCGCTCTCTTTAAGAGCCTCCATAGTGTTGCGGTAATCCTGGCTGACGCTCTGGGAGGAGCCCCCCGGGCTGACGCTCAGCTGGGGCTTTTCTGTTTTCTGCTCTCCGCTCTCCGCCTCTTTGTCTTTTTCAATGCTTTCCAACTGTGCCAAAGTTTTCACCTCTCCTACTGACAAAGTATTTCCGTCTCCACATATTCCGGGTACATGCTCTCAAGGATCTGATAACCCAGGAATATGGTCTCAAAAATGTCCCTGCACCTGAGGGTTTTTTCCCTGCGGGGGCAGCAGCTGATGTCCGCCCGTCCCGGAGCCTTCAGGATGCTAAGCCTCTCCAGCCCCTCCAATTCCTGAAGCTGTCTCTCCAGGGTCAGCATAAGGATGGACTCGGCGGCGCATACGATGTCCCTGCCGTATTCCCCGGAGTTAGCGTGACCGGATATTTTCATTCTCAGCCCTGCCCGGTCATAGCATACCTTGGTCATTTCAGCGTCCTCCCGGCTGGGATACGCTTTGGGCTTTGCGCCGGGCCTGGGCCACCCGGCTGTTTTCTCCCGTGCCGTTTTCTTTCAGTTTGCTTCTGCTGCGCTGCACGATGCCGGCATCCCCTGTAATACTTCCCATAAGCGCCGCCGCCCGCTCCGGCTCGTACTTCTCCGTCATAGCCAGAGCGTACTGCTGGAACATGGAGAGCTTTTGCTGCATGGTACCGTTGGCGCATATTCTCTGCATCAGTTCGTCCTTTCCTTCAAATTCCATCATGCTCATGCAGGCCAGGGCCTGGTCCGCCTGAGCCGGAGAAAAGAAGCCCAGTTGGTAGAACTGTAAAGCCAGCTCGTTTTGGCTCAGCCGGGTGTAGGAGCTGCTTTTTTGCGGTATCACCTTGATGTCAAATACCGGCAGACGCATCCCCAGTTCTATGCCCTGAAAGCTCTGGCTCTGGGGCATCAGGCCCTGGTTGCTGTAGTCTATGAAACGCTCCACCCCCAGGTTGCCGGTAATTCGAAACTGGCGGGGCAGTTCATAGAACTGGCGCATAAGCTCGATGCACAGGGAGATTATCTTCCCATAGGCCCGGTAACTGGCTCTGGTGGCGTCCCGGCTGCCCTTGCCGCTGGCCTCCTGAAGGGCGGCTATTGCGGAGGCGGCGGTGACGCCTGAGCTGACCAGGCCCACGGAAGTCTCGGTATTGCCGGAGGTCTCCCTCAGCTCGTTTATAACGCTGGTGCGCATGTCTATGTAATTGCCGCTGAGAGGCCGGTAGTCCACGGTGCGCAGGCTGTCCTGGCCCAGGTTGCCGCTGACATGGATGATGGGGTTGTTGAGATCCAGAAATTCCTCCTCGTTTATAGCCCCGTCCACTCTCTGGAAATACCTGGGCACGGAGCCCACCATGGTGTTTTTTATAAAGGCGGTCTGCATCATGTCTATCTGGGTCTGACTGTTCTGACACAGGTCGATGAAGCCGTAGCCGCAGGGGCTGCCCTCTATGGGAAAGAGGCTGTCGAATACGAAAGGATATAGTCCATGTTCGTACAGTCCCCCTCCGCCCTGCGCTTGTGCTTCCGGATCCTCCGGGGTAGGTGGGCGCAGCTTCAGCATCCTCATGTTCTCGGTGGAGTACAGCACCTTGTCCCCCACGTACTTACAGTAATGGAGCACGGTCCTTCCCTGCTCTTTTTTCTTGTAGTACACATCCACCACCGTAGACTTACCCTCGGTGGAAACGGCGTCGTCGTACAGGAAGCGGGAGGCCAGAAAGCCGTTGCCTTTGAGCTGCCCCTTCAGCCGGGGATAGCTCTCCTCCAGCTCCCGATTGTTTTCCAGATGGGTGTGTAAGAAGTAGGGACTGTTTTGTATATCCTACGTCCCCGGCTCCCAGAACAGGTTCAGCAGATCCACCCGCTCTATAGCGATGTCCCCCAGCCCCCCCAGCTTCTCCTGGTCCCAGTAGACCTTGTAAACCCCGGTGCCGGTCTTCAGCTTCTGCCACATGGCGTCGGAGTAAGTCTTTTCAAATTCGTTCTGTTCCAGTATCACCGGGATTATCTTGCTGAGCACTGCGGCCTCCTGCCTGTCCCCCGCCTCTCTGGGCAGTATACTGGGTTCAGGGTAGGCTTCCATGGCGTCTGCGTGCTTGGAAACTATTACGTTGTGCAGCCAGCCGGAAACGGCCTGGAATCCGCTGAGTCCTTCGCTGCTTTTTCTCTCCTCCGCCTGGTTTCTAAGCTTCCACCAATTTTCCGCTGCGATGGTGCGCCTCTCCACGCTGTGCTTTCCCGCCTTGTATTTCTGCAAAATTCCGGTGAACTCCCGCAGCCTCTGGCCGTCCACCGGCAGCTTCATCTCGTTTTCCATGTTCTAGCTCCTTTTCTCCCCTGCGCTTAAAACCTTTTAAACTGGTTCAGAGGGTCGTTCATATAGCTCTTTTCTACCACCGGCCGCAGGGGCGCCACCGGGCAGGACATGCACAGATATCTCCACTCGTCGGCCACATGGTCCTCCAGTTCAGTGTCCAGGTCCTCCGGCCTGTGCTTGTGATACATCATCAAAGGTACGGTGCGTATGAAAGCCTTGCAGTTGGAAAAGACGTACATTCGGCTGTAGCCTTTGGCGTCGAACTGCAAGCGATAGTGGCACTGCATCCAGCCTGGGATTCGCTGATTATCTCCCGGGATAAATATAAGGCCGTGCTTTGCCGCCGTGTCCGCTATGCTTTCGCCCCGGCTGGCGTCCCATATAGCCGGATCGGCCACCCCCTCTATGTATCTGCCCCGGAGCCAGGGATGCTCCCGCTCTATCCTGGCTATTTCCTGGAACTGCTGATCCGGAGTCCAGCGTATCCCCTCGTTGGGTGTATCGGCGCAGCCGTAGAGCTCCAGTATCCTGTAGAGCACTCCGTCGTAATCTATGGCCCACCATGCGCAGGAGAAGGGCTTGCCGTAGCCGAAGTCATAGGAGCGCATAAGACGCCAGCCCCGCCTGCTGCCGGAGGCGATATCGAAGGGCTCTATCACATGTACCCAGCGGCGCTGTTGTTTAAGTTCCTCCGCCGTAAGGCCGCAGCCGGCTCGCTTAGCTGCCCTAATATCCGGTTCGGTGCGGAAGTCCTCGAAGAACTGCCCCTGGAAGATGTCCCAGTTCCCGTGGAGCCAGGCTTCCCGCAGCTTGGGAGGCAGGGCCTCCAGCTGCCTTATATACTCCGGGTCCGCTTCCATCAGGGCCTTGTTGTCGGTGACCAGGGCCTGGATAAAGTTGTGTTCCTCCGCCCTCTCGTTGTCCTTATAGCTTCTGTCTATAAACAGCCTTTTCACCCAGCCGTGGCCCTCGCCGCCGGGGTTGCAGGTGTAATAGATGCGCTTGGGAAATTCGTTTACGCCCCGGACGCAGGCTTTCAGGGCATCCATTTTTTCCTCGCTCTGCTGGGTGGCCTCGTCCACAAAGAGGACATCCACCTCCGTACCCTGGAAGCGCAGGCTGTCTCTGTCGCTGTCACAATAGCGGAATAGTATCCTGCTGCCGTTGGGAAATAGGATTTCCTTTCTGCTGTCGGAGTACTGGGCTACCCGCTCCTCTTTTTCTCCCATACAGCGGAGGAGCTGACACAGGGGAATAATGTGGTTTTCCCTCAGCTCCCTGTAAGTTTTTCGGATTATCATCACCTTTATCCCAGGATACTTTACGCACAGCAGCGCCGCCTTTACCCGTACCGCCCAGCTCTTGCCCCCGCCCCTGGCGCCTCCGTAGGCCACATATTTGTGCCGGTCCGTCATAAACAGTCTCTGTTTCTCGCTGGGCCTGGGTATTACCAGCTGTGGCATTTGCGCCGCCTCCTCATCCGCTCAGCTCCTCCAGCTCCTCTGAAAGACACAGCTCCAAAGTCTCCCTGCCGCCTTTAAGTCCGGCGGAGCGCAGCTGTTCCTTTATTTCCCCCAGCTCCTTTACAGCGGAGGTAAGGGCCTTGTAGTCTCTGGCCTCCAGCTTTTCTCCCTGGTCAATGGCCCTGGATATACTGCTTAGCAGCTTGTCCGTCACCTGCTCCAACCTTGCCGAGCCCAGCTCCAGCTGTCTCTGTTTTTTCATCTGCTGCCAGCCTTCTCTTCTGGAGCGTTTCTCCAAAGTGCTGAGACTTATTCCCCTGCTCTCTGCCAGGGCCCGAAGGCTAATTGAAGAGTCCAGGTATTCCTGCCGTATCCTTTCCCAGTCCCTGTATTTCTCCCCGGTCATAGCCTGGCGCCGTCCTCTCTGTACTTTGAGTAGTAGGTGCTCTTGTAAATGGGGCAGAGCTCATACCGGCATACGCAGTAACGGCCCATGTGCTTTTCTCTCAGCTCAAGATTTTTAAAACGGGTCTCCACAATACTGTCCCTGTCAAAGCCCTCGCAGCTGATGCTTCTCCCCTGCCTGCTGTCCTTTTTGTAAAAAGGGCACTTTACATCCGCTTCAGACCAGCAGAGCTTTTTATAACTTGCCATCTTCCTCTCCTCCTTCGCTCTCCTCCCCGGCTTCATCCCGGAACCAGGGCGGGTATCCGCTGCGCTCCATTGCGCTGATAATAGGGTCGTCTCTTATTTGGACCAAGCATTTTCCCCCCAAATATTCTGATTTTTTACAGATTATTTTCCTTATTTTTTAAGATTTCGTGTTGACAAATCCCAAATTCTACTTTAGTATAAATTTATTAATATCAAGCTTTGCAGGTGTTTTCTCTGTTTTCTTTCTTTCTACGTCGCCAAGTATATCCTATTTTACTAAGATTTTCTAGCCCGTTCTCTTTCTTTTTTAAGATTTGTGATTATGCACATAAATGAGGTGAATCTCTTGTTCGATTATGACAGGTTTGAGCAGCTGCGCCGCTCCAAGGGCATAACCAAAAAGTTTATAGCCCAATCCCTGGGCCGCAGCGCCACTCTCTGCCAAGACTGGAAGCAGCACAAGTCCCAGCCCAGTCAGGCCCAGCTCCAGCAGGTGGCTGACATGCTGGATACCACTCCAGCCTATCTCCTGGGGGAGACGGAGGAGGTATCCTCTTCTGCTGATGATGAGCTCAACCAGCTGCTCACGGCCCTGAAGGAGCGGGAGGACATTCGCATGCTGTTTTCCCTGGCCAGGGACGCAAGTCCCGAGGACGTACGCCAGGCTGTGAAAATAATAAAGGCGCTGCGGGGAAATGATTGACTATTATCTGCGTCTGCTGGAACTGCCCCGCCGTGTAGAGGGTGTCAGCGTACTCAACGACGACGGGAGCTTCGATATATATATAAATTCCCTCCTGCCTCCCCGGAGGCGTCTTGAGGTATTGGAGCATGAGCTGGCCCATATCAGGCAGGAGCATTTTTATCTGGATATGCCTATAAGCCTGATTGAGCGTCAGGCGGAGGGTGAGCATGTGAACGTGGTGCTGCACCCGCCTGAGGGGCTCATCCCCTGCTTCAGCTCTGAGGCCGCTCTGGAGCGTTGGCTGCGGAATCTTTGCGCCCAGCAGCATCTGGACCTGGAGACCCTGTATCTTTAAAAGTCAAGGGACACAGAATGTTTCTGCGTCCCTTGACTTTTTCTCTCAAATATTTTATCATCCTGTAAAGCTATAACGATTTATCATCCCAAAGAATGGAGGCCCTTATGAATTACCAAAGCACCCGTTCCTCATCTATAAAAACCGACCCCTCCCATGCCATCCTCCAGGGCCTGGCGCCGGACGGAGGGCTGTATGTATTGCCGGAGCTCAGCTCCCTGAATTTTGACTGGCAAGGCGCATTAAAGCTGGATTATTACGGCATGGCCGCAAATATAGTTTCGGCCCTGCTCTACGACCTGAGCCGGGAGGACGCCCTCTCTCTGGTGCGCTGCGCATATGAACACCGTTTCAGTTCCCATGACCTCACCCCTCTGAAGCTTGTTGGCGATGACGCTGTACTGGAACTTTTCCATGGTCCCACCAGCGCCTTCAAGGACATGGCTCTGTGCCTTCTGCCCTATCTGATGAAGGCTGCCGGAGAAAAGTGCGGAGTTACCGAAGATATACTCATTCTCACCGCCACCAGCGGCGATACGGGCAAGGCGGCCATGGAGGGCTTTAAAGATGTACCCGGCGTCAGGATAATCGTTTTCTATCCCAAGTCTGGAGTCAGCTCCGTACAGGAGGCCCAGATGCTCAGTCAGCAGGGGAACAACGTGAAAGTCTGCGCCGTGGAGGGAAATTTCGACGATGCCCAAACCGGCGTCAAGAATATTTTCTCTCAGCTCTCAGGCAGGCTGCGTCTGTCCTCTGCCAACTCCATCAACATCGGCCGCCTGGTACCCCAGGTGGTGTATTACTTCTCCGCCTATGCCTCCATGCTCCGCCTGGGCCGCATCGGTCTGGGGGATAAAGTGGACTTTGTGGTGCCCACCGGCAACTTTGGGGACATCCTGGCCGGCTACATTGCCGGGGAGCTGGGGCTGCCTGTAGGCCGCCTGGTCTGCGCCTCCAATGTGAACAATGTTCTGACGGACTTTTTCCGTACCGGCTGCTATGATCGCCGCCGCCCATTCCACCGCAGTCTCTCCCCCTCCATGGACATATTGGTCTCCAGCAACTTGGAGCGGCTGCTGTACTATCTCTCCGGGGACTGCCGCCTGGTGTCCTCTCTCATGTCCCAGCTGGACAGGAACTCCGGTTACCAGCTTCCCACTGAACTGATAAAAAAGGCTCAGCAGCGTTTCTTTGCCTCCTGGTGTGACGATGCCTCCACTGTGGAGACCATTGCCTCCGTGTGGCAGGAGCACCACTATCTCATGGATACCCATACCGCCGTGGCCTGGAATGTGGCCGGGCAGTATAAGTCGGCCAATCCCGGCCACAATCCGGTGGTAGTTCTCTCCACCGCATCCCCCTATAAGTTTCCCGGCGCAATAATGGAGGCTCTGAAGCTGGAACACAACGGGGATGGATTTGAGCTTATGGAACGAATTGAACAGGCCACCGGCGTTGCTATGCCGGAGAATCTCCGGGGCATGCGTCGGCGTCCTCGGCTTCATTTTGACAGTGTGAGCAAATCCGGCATGAAAGAGTATGTTTTGGAGAAAGCGGCGGAAAAAGTATGGAAAAAGTGATCGTCCGTGTCCCTGCCACCACCGCCAACCTGGGCGTGGGCTTTGATACCTTGGGCTGTGCCCTGAAATTGTATAACACTCTGAGCTTCAGTTTGAGCGACGGCCTCAGCATCAGCGGCTGCGAGCCGGAGTACCGGAATCCGGACAATCTGGCCTATCAGGGCTTCAAAGCCGTGTATGAGCGCCTGGGTTTGGATGTTCCCGGCGTACATGTAGACATCTCTGCAGATATTCCTGTCAGCCGGGGCCTGGGCTCTTCCGCTGCTATGATTGCCGCCGGAGCCATGGCTGCAAGGGCTCTGGGGGGCTTTGAGCTCTCCTCCGGGGAGCTTCTGAGTATAGTCACTCCTATCGAAGGTCACCCGGACAATCTGGCTCCCGCCTTTTTCGGCGGCCTTACCGCCTCCATGACGGAGTCGGGCCGGGTCTATACCCTCTCCTATGACATCCACCCGGAGCTGCGCTTTGTGCTCATGTCCCCGGATTTTCCCCTGAGCACCCATGCCGCCCGCTCCGTCCTGCCGGATTCGGTGCCCTTTAAGACCGCCGTAGGCCAGCTCTCCCGTCTGGCCCTGCTGCCAAAAGCTTTGGAGCAGGGGGACGAGGAGCTGATCGCCCTGTGCCTGAAGGATGCCCTCCACCAGCCCTACCGCTTTCCCCTCATCCATGAGAGCGATAAGCTGCGGCAACTGGCCCATGAGCTGGGCTGCGATGCCTTTTGCATCAGCGGCGCCGGTCCCACGCTGCTGTGCCTCACACGGGACGGCAGCCTGGCCGGGAAGCTCAGTGAGGCGGCCCGCAGTCTGGAGCGCCGCTGGGATATCCGGGAGCTGGCCGTGGATCGTCAGGGCGCCCGGTGCATATGAGCTGAGTATTTAAAATAAGCTATAAAAAACTCGGGAGACTTGGCAGGTCTTCCGAGTTTTTGTGTGCGTATGTACTTTTATTCTCACAGTACCAGGAACAGATAAGCTCCGTAGGCCCCCAGCAGAGCAATGCCTTGAAGCCGGCAGGCTCTCTGCCTGAGCATCAGGGGCAGCATAGCCAGCAGGGTTATCAGCAGACAAGCGGGCAGATCCACCCCCAGGCTTTGGGGAGATACCGGCAGGGGCTCTCCTGCCGCCAGGGAGGAGATGGGCAATATCAGGGATAAATCGATAATGTTGGCTCCTATAATATTTCCTATGGACAGGGCGGATTCCCTTTTCACAATAGCCGTAATAGTGGTCACCAGCTCCGGCAGCGAGGTGCCTATGGCCACCAGGGTGAGGGCCACTATTCTCTCCGGCACGCCCAGAAGATAGGCAATGCGGCTGCCGTTGTCTACCATGAAGCGGCTGCCCAGAACAATGGCGGCGGCTGCAATGAGGAACTTGGCGATGTTTCCCGTCATGGCCTTTCTATCCACGCTCTGGTGGTCCGGAGCGCTTTTCATCTCGCTTTTGGCCCGGCGGAGGTTTTCACCCATAAAAAGCAGGAAAATGGCGATAAGCGCCAAGCTCCAAGCTATGCTGAGCCTGCCTCCCCGGCAGCCTATGAGCAGCACAGCCGAGGCGGCAATCAGCAGCAAACACTGGGGCAGGTATTTCTCTCTGCTGCAAGGAATACTCATGGAGACCATGGCCACCGCCATAATAAGCCCTGTGTTGGCTATTACCGAGCCCACGGCATTGCCTATAGCCATGTCCACCTTCCCGTCGGCGGCAGCCATGACGGAGACTATCATCTCCGGCATGGTAGTTGCCAGGCTCACTATAGTGGCCCCTATAATAAACGTGGGGATATCCATAGCCCTGGCTATCCAGCCGGCGGCATCCACAAAGGCGTCGCCGCCCTTTACCACCAGGGCAATGCCCAGAGCAAAAAGAATAAGGCAGATGAACATATCCATAATCATTCTCCTCCAAAATAAAAGCCTGTTGCTCATGGAAAAACGAGACCTATCCGCAAATACATTGCAGATAAGTCTCGTTGATTATAACAGTAGCCAGGCAGTAAAACTGCCGAATGTTGACTAAGGTTCCGCAGCAGCGGCAACTACTCCCTTACCATTGGGAGGAAGGATATCACAGGCGCCGGGGC
>CALXGF010000204.1 GCA_944387735.1 uncultured Oscillospiraceae bacterium | reverse complement strand
GGCGGTGCGCTATCTGAAAAAGGCGGGCAAGCTTAACAAGCTGGACGAGTCCGAGGAGATAAACGCCTGCACCGTAAAGATAAACGTGGATGTGGACGGGGAGAGCCAGCCCTGGCTGCTGCTCTTTAAAAACGAGACTCACAACCACCCCACGGAGATAGAGCCCTTCGGCGGCGCCGCCACCTGCATAGGCGGAGCTATCCGGGACCCCCTGTCCGGCCGGGCCTATGTCTACGGGGCCATGCGCCTCACCGGGGCCGCCGACCCCCTGAAGCCGGTGAGCGAGACTCTCCCCGGCAAGCTGCCCCAGCGCAAGCTGGTTACCACCGCCGCCGCAGGCTACTCCTCCTACGGCAACCAGATCGGCCTTGCCACCGGCATCGTGGACGAGCTCTCCCATCCTGGCTACGCCGCCAAGCGTATGGAGATAGGCGCAGTCATAGCTGCCACTCCCGCAGAAAACGTGCGCCGGGAGCGCCCCCAGGACTCCGATGTGGTCATCCTGCTGGGAGGCCGCACCGGCCGGGACGGCTGCGGCGGAGCCACCGGCTCCTCCAAGTCCCACACCGTAGCGTCCCTGGAGAAGTGCGGCTCCGAGGTGCAGAAGGGCAACGCTCCGGAGGAACGCAAGCTCCAGCGTCTCTTCCGCAACGGCGAAGCCTGCCGCATGATAAAACGCTGCAACGACTTCGGAGCCGGCGGCGTGTCCGTGGCGGTGGGGGAGCTGGCCGACGGGCTGGATATCGACTTAAACGCCGTACCCAAGAAGTACGAGGGTCTGGACGGCACGGAGCTTGCCATCAGCGAGTCTCAGGAGCGCATGGCCGTTGTGGTCGCCCCTGAGGACGCAGAGAGCTTCATGGCCCTGGCGGAGAAGGAGAACCTGGAAGCCACGGTGCTTGCCAAGGTCACCGCCCTGCCCAGGCTGAAAATGCGCTGGAACGGCAAGACTATAGTGGATATAAGCCGGGAGTTTTTAAACTCCAACGGGGCGGAAAAGCACATCACTGCCCACGCCGAAAAGGCCCTGCCCTTTGACAAGGAGCTGCCGGGAGACTTCGTCTCCGGCTACGAGGCTCTGGCGGGGGACCTGAACGTCTGCTCCAAGCGGGGGCTCTCCGAGCGTTTCGACTCCACCATAGGCTCCGGCACGGTGCTGATGCCCTTCGGGGGCAAATATCAGCAGACCCCCATCCAGGCCATGGTGCAGAAGATCTCCGTAGAGCGCAAGCATACTGACGACTGCTCCCTCATGGCCTGGGGATACAACCCCTTTATAACGGAAAAGAGCCCCTACCACGGGGCCTACCTGGCGGTTGTGGAGTCCGTGGCCAAGCTCATCGCCACCGGCGCCAAATTCCAGGACGTGTACCTCACCTTCCAGGAATATTTTGAGCGGCTGAGAAAAGAGCCGGAGCGCTGGGGCAAGCCCCTGGCCGCCCTGCTGGGAGCCTTCAAGGCCCAGATGGAGCTGGGAATCGGCGCCATCGGCGGCAAGGACTCCATGAGCGGCTCCTTTGAGGACATGGACGTGCCCCCCACCCTGGTATCCTTTGCCGTGACCGCGGAAAAGACCGGCAGCATAGTCCCCAATCACTTCAAGGCCGCCGGGCACAAGGTGGTGCTCATCGCCCCGGAGACAGACGAAAACGGCCTGCCCGTCACTTCCTCCCTCCTCTCCGTCTTTGATAAAGTCCATGAGCTGCTCTCTTCCGGCAAGGCTATCACCGCCTACACCCCGGGCTACGGCGGCGTGGCCGAGGCCGTGATGAAGATGTGCCTGGGCAACGGTCTGGGCTTTGAATATGAGGCTTCCCTCAGCCTTCGGGATATCTTCGGATATAACTACGGCAGCTTCCTGCTGGAAGTGGCGGAGGATGTGGAGGACGCTCTCCCCATGGGCCGCATTACCGAAAAGAAAGAGATAAGCTATAAGGGCGAAAGCCTGGCTCTGGACAGGCTCCAGGGCATCTACGAGGATAAGCTGGAGAGCGTATATACCTGCAACATCCCGGACAGCCGGGGACCCATGGAGCTGTTCAGCTTCCAGGGCAAGGGCGCTGCCTCCCCGGCCATAAAGTGCGCAAAGCCCAAGGTGCTTATCCCCGTGTTCCCCGGCACCAACTGCGAGTACGACAGCGCCAAGGCCATGAGAGACGCCGGGGCCGAGCCGGAGATAATGGTGATAAACAACCTCTCCCCCCAGGGCATAGCCCGCAGCGTGGAGGACTTTGCCAAGGCCCTGTCCCTGGCTCAGATGATCTTCATTCCCGGCGGCTTCTCCGGCGGCGACGAGCCCGACGGCTCCGGCAAATTCATCACCGCCTTCTTCCGCAGCGCCGCCGTGAAGGAGGAAGTCACCAATCTGCTGGAAAAGCGGGACGGGCTTATCTGCGGCATATGCAACGGCTTCCAGGCCCTGATAAAGCTGGGCCTGGTGCCCTACGGCAAGATAATTGACACCGACGAAAACTGCCCCACCCTCACCTTCAACACCATCTCCCGGCACCAGTCCCGGATAGTCCGGGTGCGGGTGGCCTCCACCCTCTCCCCCTGGCTCTCCAGGACCAGGGTCGGGGATATATACAGCGTGCCCATCTCCCACGGGGAAGGCCGCTTCCTTGCATCCCAGGAGCTTATCCGCTCCCTGGCCGCCAAGGGCCAGATAGCCACCCAGTATGTGGACCTGGAGGGCAGGGCCAGCGGCGACGTGCACTTCAACCCCAACGGCTCCGCCTTTGCGGTGGAGGGAATCTGCTCCCCCGACGGCCGGGTCTTCGGCAAGATGGGCCACGCCGAGCGCATCGGCTCCGGCCTTTACAAAAACGTCCCCGGCAACTACGACATGGAGATGTTCAAAGCCGCCGTGGAGTACTTCAAGTAAAAAAATAATATAAGGAGAGATATGTTTATGCCTTGGCTCAGCGACATCGAGATTGCCCAAAACTGCACTATGCGCCCCATCGGCGAGATAGCCCAAAAGGCCCACGTGGACGACAAATATCTGGAACAGTACGGCCGCTACAAGGCCAAGGTAGACCTCTCCTTTCTGGCTGACAGCCCCCGGAAAGAGGGCAAGCTGGTGCTGGTGACGGCTATAACTCCCACCCCCGCCGGGGAGGGCAAGACCACCACCACTATCGGCCTGGCCGACGGCCTGCGCCATATGGGCAAGGAGGCCGTGGTTGCCATGCGTGAGCCCTCCCTGGGCCCGGTGTTCGGAATAAAGGGGGGCGCCTGCGGCGGCGGCTACGCCCAGGTGGTGCCTATGGAGGACATAAACCTCCACTTCACCGGGGACATCCACGCCATAGGAACAGCCAACAATCTCCTGGCCGCCATGCTGGACAACCACATCCAGCAGGGCAACGCCCTGGGCATAGACGTGAAGCGGATAACCTGGAAGCGCTGCCTGGACATGAACGACCGGCAGCTGCGCTTCATAGTGGACGGCCTGGGGGGACGCAGCAACGGCGTGCCCCGGGAGGACGGCTTCGACATCACCGTAGCCAGCGAGATAATGGCGGTGCTGTGCCTGGCCACCTCCATTAAAGATTTAAAAGAGCGGCTGAGCCGCATAGTGGTGGGCTACAACTTTGAGGGTAAGCCGGTGACCTGCGGGGAGCTGAAAGCCGCCGGGGCCATGGCTGCGCTGCTGAAAGAGGCCATAAAGCCCAACCTGGTGCAGACCCTGGAGGGCACCCCCGCCTTCATCCACGGCGGTCCCTTCGCCAACATCGCCCACGGCTGCA
>CALXGF010000203.1 GCA_944387735.1 uncultured Oscillospiraceae bacterium | reverse complement strand
GGCTATGTGACAAAGGCCATGGAGGGCCTCAGCTACAGCCATTTCTATACCTGCGGCCCGGAGGCCATGTTCAAAGCAGTCAGCGACTGCTCTGTTACATCCGGCCAGTTCAGCTTCGAGCAGCGCATGGGCTGCGGCTTCGGAGCCTGCATGGGCTGCTCCTGCGAGACCCTCTACGGGGTCAAGCGCATATGTAAGGAAGGCCCGGTGCTTATGAAGGAGGAGATAAAAGGGCGGACATGAAAGTCTCCCTCTGCGGCATAGAGCTGGATAATCCGGTGATCCCCGCCAGCGGAACCTTCGGCTACGGCTATGAATTTGCCGAGCTGTACGATATAAATGTATTGGGCAGCTTTTCCTTCAAAGGCACCACCAGGGAGCCCCGCTTCGGAAATCCCACACCCAGAATCGCCGAGTGCACCTCCGGCCTCATAAACTCTGTGGGGCTGCAAAACCCCGGCGTGGAGAAGGTCATCGAAGAGGAGCTGCCGAAACTGGCCAAGGTTTTTCATAAGAAAGTTATTGCCAATGTCAGCGGCTTTTCCCTGGACGATTATGTGTATTGCTGCGAAAAGCTGGACAAATGTGAGCAGGTGGGCTGGCTGGAAGTGAACGTCAGCTGCCCCAACGTCCACGGGGGAGGCATGAGCTTCGGCACCTGCCCCGAGGCTGCGGCGGAGGTCACCGGAGCGGTGAAGGCCGTGTGCCGCAAGCCGGTGATAGTGAAGCTCAGCCCCAACGTGACGGACATCGTGTCCATTGCCCTGGCATGCCAGGAGGCAGGGGCCGACGGCATCAGCCTTATAAATACCCTGCTAGGCATGCGCATAGATTTGAAGACCCGGCAGCCCGTGGTGGCAAACCGCACCGGCGGCTTTTCCGGCCCGGCAATTTTCCCCGTGGCCCTGCGCATGGTGTACCAGGTGGCCCAGGCTGTGAAGCTGCCGGTTATCGGCGTGGGGGGAGTATCCAGCGCCGAAGATGTGATAGAGATGATGCTGGCGGGAGCCACTGCCGTGGAGGTGGGGGCCGCAAACCTGGTACGGCCCTATGCCTGCCGGGATATCATAGAGGCGCTGCCCGCAGTAATGGATAAGTACAACATAAGTTCGCTGAGAGAGATAATAGGAGGAGCGATACATGGGTAAAGACGTTATCGTGGCCTGCGACTTCAGCAGTGCAGAGCAGGTGTTCACTTTCCTGGACAAGTTCCGGGAGCGCAAGCCCTTTGTGAAGATAGGCATGGAGCTCTACTATGCCCAGGGCCCGGAGATAGTCCGGCAGATAAAGGCCAGAGGACATAAGATATTCCTGGACTTGAAGCTCCACGACATCCCCAACACCGTGAAAAAGGCCATGGCCGTGCTCTCCGGCTTGGATGTGGATATGTGCAACGTCCATGCCGCCGGGACCTCCGCCATGATGAAGGCCGCCCTGGAGGGCCTGACCCGGCCTGACGGCAGCCGTCCCCTGCTCATAGCCGTCACCCAGCTCACCTCCACCGACCAGGAGAGCATGAAAAAGGAACTGCTCATAGAGAAGCCCCTGGATCAGGTTGTCATGAGCTACGCCCGCACCGCCAAGGAGGCGGGGCTGGACGGCGTGGTCTGCTCCCCCTTGGAGGCGGGCAAGGTCCACGACAGCTGCGGCAAGGACTTTGTCACCGTCACCCCAGGAGTCCGCTTTGCCGACGGGGAGGCCGGCGACCAGAAGCGGGTCACCACCCCCGCAAAGGCAAAAGAGCTGGGCTCCGATTATATCATGGTGGGCCGTCCCATAACTGCCGCCGCCGACCCGGTGGAGGCGTACAACAGATGCATAAAGGAGTTTGTAGGATGATAGAGAAGAAAATTGCAAAAGACCTTTTAAAGATAAAGGCGGTGTTCTTCCGCCCCGACGAGCCCTTCACCTGGGCCAGCGGCATCAAGAGCCCCGTGTACTGCGACAACCGCCTGACCCTCACCGCACCGGAAGTGCGCCTGGACGTGGAGCAGGGCCTGGCCCAACTGATAAAGGAAAATTACCCTGAGGCGGAGGTGCTCATGGGCACTTCCACTGCCGGCATTGCCCACGCCGCCATCACTGCCCACTTGCTGAATATGCCCATGGGCTATGTGCGCTCCGGTGCCAAGGACCACGGACGCCAGAACCAGATAGAGGGCCGCCTGGAACCGGGCCAGAAAGTAGTTGTGGTGGAAGACCTTATATCTACCGGCGGCAGTGTACTGGAAGTGGTGGATGTACTCCGCCAGGCTGGGGCAGATGTGTTGGGAGTGGTGAGTATCTTCACCTACGGCATGAAGAAGGGCCTGGAGCGTCTGGCCGCTGCCAACGTGAAAAATATCTCCCTGACCAATTTCGATGCGGTGGCTGCCGCCGCTGCGGAGGAGGGCTATATAAAGCCCGAAGATGTGCAGCGTCTCATCGCCTTCCGTAACAATCCCTCCGACGAGAGCTGGAAAGGCAAGTGATATAATGGTGGGCCGGAACAAAAGGAAAGCCGTATCTGCTGCCGAGCAGATAGACAGAAGGACGCAGTTGAAAGATGAAGGCTTTTTTTAGACTGATACCGAAGCTTGCAGCCCTTGTGGCTTTAGCGGTGCTGACAGGCTTTGTCCTGTTGCTGCTGGCATATATGCTGCCTGTGGCTCCTATTGAGGAGAATGTGACAAAGTCGGCAGATATTTTCCGCAGGGAAGGGACTTACCCCATTACAGATATCATGGGGGTGGATACCCGGCTGGATAATTATACCGATGCACTGATGCTTTTAAGCGCCTCTTACCGGGGTGAGGAATCCCCGCTGGAGAAAACGCTGAAGGTATACAGGTATGCCTCGCCGGTATCCGATGACCCGGCTATTACCCTTGTAGCCCATTATGGCGATGGGGCAGAGGTGAGTACTACCTCCTATGAGCGATACTGGCATGGATATCTTATCACATTAAAACCGCTTCTGTCCCTGCTGGACTACGGGCAGATAAGGGCCCTGAATGTGGTTTTGGTGGGGGCAGTCACACTGTGCCTGTTTTGCCTGATGTATAAAAGGGGAATATCGGGCTATATCCTGCCTCTGCTGATAAGCCTGCTCCTTTTGGATCCCACTGCCATTGTGCGCTCGCTGCAATACTCCACAATATATTACATAAGTATTCTGGCATCATGTTATTTGCTCTTCAAACTGGAATGGCTCACAAAACAAAAAGACAGGCTGCCGCTGCTTTTTGCAGCAGTGGGATGTGTTACCAGCTTTTTTGACCTGCTCACCTGGCCGCTGGCCAGCTTTGGCTTGCCTTTCTGCATATTTCTAGCATCAGATAAAAGGGATGCAGGAAAACATCTCCGCCTCATGCTGCTGTGCCTTGTTTCATGGTCTGTGGGCTACGGCGGAATGTGGGCGGGAAAGTGGCTTGTTGCCGCATCCTTTGGCGATACGGGGGCAGTGAAAACTGCGCTTACCATTGCATTTTTCCGTTCTTCTATGGCCGATGAAGCCGGATATGCTTTCAGCTATCTGGATGTATTAAAGCGTAATCTGATGCATATGGTTGCGCCGGCAGCGTTGGCGGCACTTATATATGTGATCGCTGCTTTGATGCTTCAGCGGAGAAGGCATGGAACCGGCGCCGGCAATGGGACGTGGTCAAACGGCCTTGCTGTCAGGGCCGTGCTTGCCCTGCTGCCGTCTTTCTGGTATCTGGCCTTGGGTAATCATTCCTATGTGCACCATTGGTTTACCTATAGGGAACTGGGGATCAGCGCATTTGCCTTGCTTTCCATGCTGCCGCCCCTGCCTTTTGGCATAAAGCCCAAGCAAAAAACTTGATTTTATTATTTCCTTGTGATAAAATTTTAAAATGTGTAGCGGCTCCCGTCAGGCGATGCCGCCTAAACTACTGTCACAGAATGGAGAATATAGCTATGGAAAGAATCAAGACTCTTGAGACCCGCGACCTGTGCCAGAGCGCCAAGAACGGCGGCTGCGGCGAGTGCCAGACCTCCTGCCAGTCTGCCTGCAAGACCAGCTGCGGCGTTGCAAACCAGAAGTGCGAGAACGAGAAAGCCTGAGTATAGGACCGGGCTGCAAAAAATAAAAAGCTGCCGCCTGTTCAGGGGCTGCCGGAATGGGGAGCTGTGCTTCCCCTTCCAACAGCGCTCCAGAGGCGGCGCTTTTTATCTCTGAATATACATATAGGGAGGGTGCCATGAATGGTACACCAATACAAACTCAACGTCTATAATATCGTGCTGGACAGCTGTTCCGGCTCCATCCACTCTGTGGACGAGGTAGCCTACGACATAATAGCCATGTATAAGGAAAAAAGCCCGGAGGAGATAGTCCGGGAGCTGCTGGCGAAGTATGCCCACCGCAGCGACGTTACGGAGGAGGAGCTCTACGCCTGCATAGCCGACGTGGCGGCTCTGGAAAAGGCGGGCAAGCTCTACACTCCAGATAACTTTGCCGCCATGGCCGGCACCTTCAAGGAGCGCTCTGGGGACGTGGTGAAGGCTTTGTGCCTCCACGTGGCCCACACCTGCAACCTCAACTGCTCCTATTGCTTTGCCAGCCAGGGCAAGTACCACGGGGAGCGGGCTCTCATGAGCTTCGATGTGGGAAAGCGTGCCCTGGATTTCCTTATTGAAACCTCCGGACATCGCACCAATCTGGAGGTGGACTTCTTCGGTGGAGAGCCACTGATGAACTGGGAGGTGGTGAAGCAGCTGGTGGAGTATACCCGCACCCAGGAGGAGCCTCACCACAAAAAGTTCCGCTTTACCCTCACCACCAACGGCATGCTCATAGACGATGATGTAATCGACTTTGCCAACAGGGAAATGAGCAACGTGGTCTTGTCCCTGGACGGACGCAAGGAGATCCATGACGCCCTACGGGTGGACTATGCCGGAAACGGCAGCTACGACCGCATAGTGCCAAAATTCCAGAAGCTGGTGAAGGCCAGAGGCGGGAAAAACTACTACATGCGGGGCACCTTTACCCATGCAAACTCGGACTTCACCAAAGACCTGTTCCACATGGCGGACCTGGGATTTACGGAGCTGAGCATGGAGCCGGTGGTCTGCGCTCCGGGGGACAGCGCCGCCCTCACCCCGGAGGATATAGAGATCGTCAAGCGGCAGTATGAGCTGCTGGCGGTGGACATGCTCCGCCGGGAGAAGGAGGGCAAGCCCATCACCTTCTACCATTACATGCTGGACCTCACCGGCGGGCCCTGCATCTATAAGCGCATCTCCGGCTGCGGCTCCGGCACCGAGTATATGGCCGTCACTCCCTGGGGCGATCTCTACCCCTGCCACCAGTTCGTGGGCGAGGAGAAATACAAGCTGGGCAATATCTGGGACGGGGTCACCAACACCGCCTTGAGAGAGGAGTTCCGCTCCTGTAACGCCTACGCCCGTAAGGAGTGCGACGGCTGCTGGGCCCGGCTCTACTGCTCCGGGGGCTGCGCCGCCAACGCCTATCACGCCACCGGCAGCATAAAGGGCGTGTATGAGGCAGGCTGCGAGCTGTTTAAAAAACGTATAGAATGTGCCATTATGATGAAGGTGGCGGAGAGCCAGGAGCAGGACTGATGGACAGCCCAATAGCCGACTTTGTGAGAAGCTATGCCGCCTCCGGCACGATACGCTTCCACATGCCCGGACATAAGGGCAAAGGCCCTCTGGGCTGCGAGGCCCTGGACATTACGGAGATAGCCGGGGCCGACTCCTTGCATGAGGCCGGGGGAATTATAGCCGAAAGCGAAGAGAACGCCCGCCGCCTCTTCGGTACCGGGCGGACGCTGTATTCCACCGAGGGCTCCAGCCAGTGCATAAGGGCTATGCTACAGCTGATACTTCAGAACCGGAAGCCGGGAACGTCACCGGTGGTTCTGGCGGCCAGAAATGTGCACAAGGCTTTTATATACGCCGCCGCCCTGCTGGACTTACGGCCGGAATGGCTCTGGCCGGAGGGGGACAGCTGCTCTCTGCTGGGCTGCCCAATAAACGCCCGGGGAGTGGCGGCGGCCATGGACGCTCTGCCTGAGCCCCCTGCGGCGGTTTACATAACCAGCCCGGACTATCTGGGGAATCTGGCAGATATAGAGGCTATTGCCGACGTGGTCCATGAGCGGGGGAGCATACTGGCGGTGGACAACGCCCACGGGGCCTATCTCCATTTTTTGGAGAAGCCTTTACACCCCGTTGATCTGGGGGCGGATATCTGCTGCGACTCCGCCCACAAGACCCTGCCTGTGCTCACCGGGGGGGCTTATCTCCATATAAGCAGAAATGCCCCGGCAGTTTTTCCCCAAAAGGCCAGGCCGGCCCTGGCCCTCTTCGGTTCCACCAGCCCTTCCTATCTGACACTGGCCTCTCTGGATATGTGCAACGTCTATCTGTCCGGGCGCTTCCGGCGGGAGCTGGCTGAGACGGTGGAGAGGATAATGGAACTGAAGACCGAGCTTAAAAGCCGGGGCTGGGGAGTAGAGCTTTCCGACCCTCTTCGCCTTGTCATAGCCGCCCCGGAGGGCAGCAGCGGCCGGGAACTGGCCCAAGGGCTGAGGGAAAAGGGCCTGGAGTGCGAGTATGCCGACGGAGATTACCTGGTTTTGATGTTCACTCCGGCAAATACCCCGGAGGAACTGGAGAGACTGAAGGAGGCCCTGGGCTATGCCCCGGCGCCCCCGGCAAAGCCGGAGCTTCTGCCTCCGCCCGGAGGAAAACAGGCCATGCCGGTACGCAGCGCAATGTTTGCCCCACAGGAGACTGTCCCGGCGGCGGAGGCCCTGGGGCGTATCTGCGGGGCGCCGACGGTGTCCTGTCCCCCGGCGGTGCCTATAGCTGTCTCCGGGGAGAGAATAGGCCGGGAGGCCGTGGAACTTTTTGCCAGATACGGCATCAGCCATGTGGAAGTGGTAAAGGAGCAGTAAACTGCGCCTTTGCCGGGAGGCGGAGAGCTTCAGACCCGGATATGGTTCAGACCCGGAAAGGCAGCAAAAAAGCGCCCGGCGGGCGCAGAAAAAAATATGGGGAAACAAAGGACATACAGGCATAAAAAAGCTCCGTATAAACGAAATGACCCTTGATCTGATAACGCTCTCACCTGTTTCAGATCAAGGGTCATTTCTGTGAATTCTTAATATCTAACATCTTGGTTACCTCTCTTTCTGCGGATTGAACCGTGTACTCAAACTTACACGGCTTCGTTTACTTGTACATCGGGTATCACCCTTTCTGGTTATAATATAGCATGAGGCAGGCGATTTTCCAAGAGGCAATTTCAATGAATTTGATATTGATTACTTGTGGAAAACCCAGAAATACCCGGCGCATTATTGACTTATAGTGCAGTATTATTATATAATATAAATGTTGCGGGACATTTTGTGCCCCGCCTTTTTTCTGCCGTAGGAGGAGAAAAGAAAGTTTTTTTCATGGGACAATATCCATACATAAAATGGCAATAAGCCTGATGACATTCCCAGGCGGCTGTGGTAGTATAACAACAGGTCCGAAAGATTTCCAGGGAAAAGCTGATCATGAGGGCCGAACAAAATATATTTATGGGGGGCGCTGGCCATGGAGTACCTTGGCATTAAAATCGACGTTCGCAATGTCCCGGAGCTGGACAAGGACTTTATTCCCCTTTACCAGTTCAACAGAGCTTTTCTCAAGGATGCGAAAAAGCCGGTGGGAGTGGCCGTGGAGAGAGCCAACGGGGAAGTAGCTGCCGTTGAGACTTTCATACACGGCACGCAGCAGCTCCATGAGGCGGACTGCTATTACATAAACCGCCTGGTGAAGACTCTTCTGTGGATGAAGGGCGGATTTAGAATCTACGTCTGCGGAGACGAGAGCATATATGAATATTTGAAGAAAGCCTATTGCGCAGGGGGCTGCCAGGAGTTTGACTGGGACTACATGGCCGGCATATATGAGCGGCCTTTTGAGGTGCTCATGTGCGACAAGCTGCCGGAGAACAAGGACAATCCCAAGGCCATAGGGGGACACCTCAGCGGCTGCCGCATAGGCTTTGACGCCGGCGGCAGTGACCGGAAAGTCTCCGCCGTTATAGACGGGGAAGCCGTGTACTCAGAGGAAGTGGTGTGGTTCCCCAAGACCACCGCCGACCCCGACTACCACTATGAGGGCATAGTTTCCGCTCTGAAGTCCGCCGCTTCCCATATGCCCAGGGTGGACGCCGTGGGCGTCTCCTCCGCCGGCATATATATAAACGACCGCACCATGTCCGCCTCCCTGTTTCTCAGCGTGCCCAAGGAGCTATATGACAGTAAGGTGAAGGACATTTACATCCGTGCCATTACCGACACCTTCGGAAATATCCCCTTCTGCGTGGTAAACGACGGAGACGTCACCGCTCTGGCGGGAGCCATGAGCCTGAAGGACAGCAGCGTGCTGGGCATAGCCATGGGCACCAGCGAGGCCGTGGGCTTTGTAGACGAGCAGGGCCGCATTACCGGCTGGTTAAACGAGCTGGCCTTTGCCCCCGTGGATGCAAACCCCAAGGCCATGGAGGATGAATGGAGCCACGATATAGGCTGCGGCGGGAAATACTTCTCCCAGGACGCCGTTATAAAGCTGGCCCCGGCAGCGGGGATAGAGCTGGCCGAGAGCCTCTCCCCGGCGGAGAAACTGAAGGCGGTGCAGGGGCTCATGGAAGCCGAAGACCCCAGAGCCGCTGCCATTTACCGCAGTATAGGCGTATACCTGGCACATACCCTGGCCTTTTATTACAGTCTCTACCGGTGCCGCAACGTGCTGCTGCTGGGCCGGGTCATGTCCGGCAAGGGCGGGGACCTGATAATCTCCAGCTGTGAAAAGGCCCTGGCCGACGAATATCCGGAGCTGTCCGGGAAGATACGCCTGGCCCTCCCCGACGAGTATTTCCGCAGAGTGGGTCAGTCCGCCGTGGCGGCCTCCCTGCCGGATATAGAGTGAGAGAACAGCCTCTGCCCTTGGATAATACATATCGTTTAAAAAGCCGCAGCTTGAACAGCACCCCATTTGTTAGACAGTATGGTATACTGAATAACAAGTGAGGTGCTTTTTATGCCAAAAGGAATACCAAACAAACGATACACACCGGAATTCAAGAAGAAGGTAATAGAAACGATG
>CALXGF010000202.1 GCA_944387735.1 uncultured Oscillospiraceae bacterium | reverse complement strand
TCTCCGGTCCTGCTGATAACCGCCATCTGCGCTCTCTATATCCTGCTGGGCATGTTCCTGGACATCTACGCCATCACTATCCTGACTATCCCCATCCTCTATCCCATCTCTGTGGCGGCCGGCTGGGATGCCATTTGGTTCGGCGTTATCCTGGTGAAGCTGATGCAGATAGGCATGGTATCTCCTCCCTACGGCACCAACCTTTTCGTCACCTCCTCTGCCACAGGCGTACCGATCAAGCAGCTGTATAAGGGCTCCGTACCTTTCCTTGTGGCCGACCTGGTACACCTGGTGCTGCTCATAGCTTTCCCCTCCATTTCCCTTTGCATGGTCTGATGTGTTAAGTTTTATCCCCGGCTGCCCGGCCTTTGGGGAAGTCGGGGGTTTGACAAAAAATTTACCGGATTTAAGAAAGGAAGAAAAAATGAAAAAGCTTGTAGCCCTTATCCTTACTGCGGCAATGGTTTTCTGCCTCTGCGCCTGCGGCGGCGGAAGCGATGCCCCTGCCGCTGACACCACTGAGAGCGGCGACAGTGCAGCTCAGACCGCCACCGCCGACGAGCCCATAGTCCTGACCTTTGCAGCCCACTTCTCCAACACCATTACCCTGGGCGAAGTCATCAGCCAGGCCAAGGAGATCCTCGAGGAGAAATCCGGCGGGACCATGACTCTGGACATGTACTTTAACGAAGCTCTTATGAAACAGAGCGACACCTTTGTGGGCGTGGGCCAGGGTATTGCCGATATCGCATATATCCCCTCTCAGAACCTGGGCGACGTTCAGATGGCGGGCATCTTCAAGATCCTCTACCCTGACGGCGCACTGGACACCTACACCATGACCGACATCTACCGCAGCGCAATGGAGGAGACCCAGCTCCAGGACAACCTGGCCGAGTATAACCTCCACTGCCTGGCAGTCCGGGCCCTGGGCGGCAAGCAGCTGTGCACCAGCAAGGTCAAGGTCACCTCTCCCGAGGACCTGAAGGGCATGAACGTGGGCGCCAACGGCAACGACTCCTACTTCTTCTCCGAGTGCGGCGCAGGCGCCGTGGCCCTGTCCAACGCAGACTACTACACCGGGTTGAGCAACGGCCTTGTGGGCGGCATCACCAACCACTATGTCTCCATCGTCACCTACAACCTCAATGAGGTGGCAAAGTACATCACCGAGTTCGGCGGCGGCCTGGAAGTTGCAGCCGAGACCTACATGATGAACCTGAACACCTGGAACAGCCTCACCGAGGAGCAGCAGCAGTGGGTCACCGAGACCTTCCTGGAGGTCAGCGACATGATGGAGGAGTCTGACGCTGCCGATCTGGTTGCCGACCGTCAGGTCTGCATTGATACCGGCGTTGAGGTATACACCCTCAACGAGGATGAGATGGCTGCTTTTGCCCCCTACATGGAGAAGGTCAACAACGACTGGATCGCCACCGCCACCGAGGCCGGCTGGGATGCCCAGGGCGCCTATGACTATATAATCTCCGCAGTGGACGCAGCCTCCGAGGCAGCATAAGCATTAGACGTTTATAGTAAGTATTGTGGATTGCCGCCGGAAACGGCGGCAATCCATGCCGATATTACAGGAGGTAAAAACTTGAATCCCTACTATCCTCATCTTTTTGAGCCGATAACCATCAGAAACATAACCTTTAGAAACCGTATCTTTTCCACCCCCAACTGCTGCTTTGGGGAAAATTCCGGCAATGTGGCCTTCTTTGAAAACAAGTCCAAAGGCGGCGCCGCCGTGGTCACCCTCAGCGAATCCGCAGTCAGCCCCAAGTACGATGTGCAGGACCCCGGCTTCGGCATGAGCCTGGCCCGCCGGGGAGACTCCAACAAAGCCCGCCTGGGCGACATTACCCTGGCTATCAAAGCCTTCGGAGCCGTGCCCAGCATAGAGCTCAACCACCACGGCATGTACGCAAGACCCGACAAGAACGGCGGCATCAACCCCATCGGCCCCGTGGGCTTTATCCGGGAGCGGGACGGCGTTGAGGTCCTGCCCATGGACGAGGCCATGATAGAGGAGACCATCGAGGACTACGCCGTGTCCGCCGCCTTTGCCAAACGCTGCGGCTTTGATATGGTAATGGTACACCTGGGCCACGGCTGGCTTCCCGCCCAGTTCCTTTCCCCCAGGACCAACACCCGCACAGACCGCTGGGGCGGCAGCCTGGAGAACAGGGCCCGCTTCAGCGTGGAGATATGCAAGCGCATTAAAGAGCGCTGCGGCGATAACTTCATAATCGAGGCCCGTATCAGCGGCGACGAGTTTACAGAGAACGGCATGCATGTAAAGGACGCCTGCGAGTTTGCCGAGATAATCCAGGATTATGTGGACATTATAAACGTCTCCTGCGGTATTCATGACGACCGATCCACTGTGGGCCAGATGTTCCCCATGTCCGGCTTCGTTGAGGCCGGCTGCCATGTGGAGATGGCTGCCGAGATAAAGAGACATGTGCATATACCCGTCTCCCTTATCAGCGGCATCAACACCCCCGAGCTGGCCGAGAAGATACTGGCTGAGGGCAAGGTGGACATTATCGGTATGGGACGCGCCCTTATCTGCGACCCGGAATTTCCCAACAAGGCCCGCCACGGCCATCCTGAGGACATAGTACACTGCATGCGCTGCAACTACTGCATCGCCGACCTGGCCTTCGACCCCCTGCCCTGGGGCCAGAACAAGCAGTTTGGCTGCGCCGCTAATCCCAAGATTGCAAGAGACCTGATGATAGCCCGCATGGCAGAGCCCAAGGCATCCCGCAATGTTGTGGTAGTGGGCGGCGGCCCCGCCGGACTTAATGCGGCCATTACCGCCGCCCAGAGGGGCCACAAGGTCACCCTGCTGGAGAAGAGCGACGCACTGGGCGGCAACCTGAAGATAATGGAGTGCGAGCCCAAAAAGCACGATATGGTGCTCTACAGGGACTATCTGGTACGCCAGCTGGAGAAGAACGGCGTAGAGGTGCGCCTGAATACTCCCGCCACCAAGGAGCTTATCCAGTCCATGAAGGCCGACGCAGTCATCTGCGCCGTGGGCTCCAACATAATGATACCCCCTGTTAAGGGCATTGATCGGGACAAGGTGCTGACCTTTATGGACGCCTTCTACAGACCCGACACTCTGGGTAAGGACGTAATTATTGTAGGCGGCGGCATCGTTGCCTGCGAGGCCGCTCTGTGCCTGGCAGACCATGACCCCGAGAGAAAGATACATCTGATAGAAATGCGGAACGTGCTCTGCGACCCAAACTATGTCCACCACTACAACACCATGATCCCAGTGCTGGACAAGCACCCCCAGATAGACTACCGGGTGAGCACCAGGTGCATCGCCGCCACGGATACCAGCGTGACCGTAGTTAAGGACGGCGTGGAGGAGACTCTGAATACCGAGTCTGTGGTGTTTGCAACGGGCCTCACTCCCAACAAGAAGCTGGTGGAAGAGCTGCGGGATTCCGCCCTGGATTTCTATCCGGTCGGCGACTGTGTGGAAGCCACCAGGATTAAGGACGCTACCAGAACCGGCTATTTTGCCGCTATGAATATACTCTGATTCATTCTACACTTTTTCTCCTTTTGTAGTAGGCCCTGGGCGGCTCTGGCCGTCCGGGGCCTTTTTTGCAGCCGTCGCCCTGGCCCCGGATAACGGCGGGGAGCCGGGGGACAGGGAGGGGAAAACAGACAGGGCTTTCACGGAAAAGAAAAATGAGCCGGGTATTTCCCGACTCATTTAATGTCTGCGAATGTTAAATTACTTGGTGCCGAAGATACGGTCGCCGGCATCGCCCAGACCGGGAACGATGTATCCGTGGTCGTTGAGCCTTTCGTCCATAGCGGCCACGAAGATGTCCACGTCCGGGTGGTCCTTCTGCATGCGCTGAACGCCCTCAGGAGCGCCTATGATGCACATGAGCTTGATGTGCTTTGCCCCTGTCTCCTTCAGGAAGGTGATGGCGGCGGAGGCGGAGCCGCCGGTGGCCAGCATGGGATCCACCACGATTATGTCCCTCTCCTTAATGTCGGGGGGCATCTTGAAGTAATACTTCACCGGCTCCAGTGTGGCGGGGTCACGGAAGAGCCCGATGTGGCCCACCTTCACGTTGGGCATCATGCTCACCATGCCGTCCACCATGCCCAGGCCAGCTCTGAGTATGGGGACTATGGCCAGCTTCTTGCCGGCAATGCGGCGGCACTTGGCCACAGCTATGGGTGTTTCCACGTCCACTTCTTCCAGAGGCAGATCCCTGGTGGCCTCATAGCACATGAGCATGGCTATCTCGGATATCAGTTCCCTGAACTCCTTCACACTGGTGTTCTTGTCTCTGAGGATGGAGAGCTTGTGCTGGATAAGGGGATGGTCGAAAACACATACTTTGCTCATCTTTAAATCTCCTTTGTATTCTATTGGCCGGGCCGGGACCAGACGGTTACGGCTGCAGTTGCCCATGGGCAGCGGCAGCCCGGCCCTTTATCAATAAGAGCGGCTCAGCCGCTCCTTATTGCTCCTTTTCAGCGGCGGCCAGCCGCTCCTGGCGTTCCCGCTCCGCCTGGGACAGCCGCAGGTATACCGGCAGCAGCCGGTGAGCGTCGCCGGGCTCCTTGTCCATGGCGGCCATAGCCACGCCCCAGGCGCTCTGCCAACGGAGGTTCTCCGGAGCCAAAACATAGGGGAGCCCCTGCTCTTTCAAAAAGGCGGCGCTGAGTTCCGCCCCGTCTCCCACCAGGAAAACGGGGGCCCGGAGCTTTTTAAGTTCCTCAGCCAGCAGGGGAAGGGCGATGGCCCGGTCCTGACAGAGCCTTACCGGCTTGCCGTCCTCTATTTTAAAAAGGGCATTATATACCTGAGAGCGTCGGGCGTCCATCACCGGGCAGATATAGCCCCCGGCGGAGAGCCCGTGCCAGGCCATAGCCTCCAGCGTGGAGACTCCAACGCAGGGCTTGTCGGAGGCCCAGGCCAGGCCCTTCACCGTAGACACGCCTATGCGTATGCCGGTAAAGGAGCCGGGGCCCTGGGCTACTGCAAAGAGGTCAAGCTTTTCCAGGCTGAGCTCGGCGTTTTTAAGCATGTCTTCCGCCATGGGCAGCAGGGTCCGGCTGTGGGTCAGGCCGCTACACTGGCTGTATTGGGATATGAGTTTCCCGTCCCGCACCAGGGCCACGGAGGCCGCCTTGGCGGAGGATTCAAAGGCAAGAGTCAGCATATTTCAGCCCCCTCTATGGTGATCTTTCTCTCGCTGTCGGAGAGCTTTTCAATGCTGACTTTTATCTCGTCCCCAAAGAAAGCCTCCTGAACATTTTCGCTCCACTCCACGGCGCATATGGCGCCCCGGCTGAGGTAGTCCTCCCAGCCTATATCGAAAAGCTCCTCGGCGGAGGAGAGGCGGTACATGTCGAAATGTATCAGCTCACGCTCCCCCAAATATTCGTTGACTATGGTAAAGGTAGGGCTGGACACCCGGCAGTCCAGGCCAAGGCCCCTGGCCATGCCCCGGACGAAGGCTGTCTTCCCCGCACCCAGGTCTCCGTACATAGCCACCACGGCGCCTCCCGGTAGACGGGCGGCCAGCCTGCTGCCCAAATCTTCCGTATCCCGCTCACTGCGGCTGATAAACTCTGTCATAGTATTCCCCATATAGAATAAATTTCACAAATTGTCAAATAATTTTACCGGCTTAAGGCTTATTATAACACTGAAAGCCCCGTTGCGTAAAGAGCAATTATATGCTAAAATAAACTACAATATGCCGGTATATATTTGTATATATCTTTCTCCCCGGCATGAGCTGCTTGACCTGGGAAAGGCGGTGCCTGAAATCAGAAAATTCAAACCATACATAAAGGAATTTTTCAAGCGGGCGGATATCTTCCTGCTGTGCATATGCGTAATAAGCTCTATTTTTGGGATTACCATGATAGAAAAGGCCGTAACCGGTATGTACGAGGGCGGATGGGACATGTCCGAGCCCTCCAAATATCTTGCGGTGCAGATCGGCTCCATGGTAATCGGCATCATAGCCTTCGTGCTCTTTACCGTTATCGACGTGGATTTGATGGCCCAGCAGTGGAAGCTGCTGATGGCGGTGGACCTGGTGCTGCTCATTGCCCTCGTGCTTTTGGGCGAGGACGACGGCACCGGCAACAAGAGCTGGATACGCTTTGCCGGCATAGGCATACAGCCCTCTGAGGTCATCAAGGTCATATACATAATCGTTGCGGCAAAACAGATGACCTATCTAAAGGAATATAAGGACATTAACTCCTTCTTCTCAGTGGTCCAGATGGCCGCCCACTTCCTGCTGGTTTTCGGAGCCATAGTGGTGGTGTCCTCCGACCTGGGCAGCGCCTCCATAATTCTGGGCATCTTTCTGGTGATGTTTTTTGCCATAGGGGCAAGGCTCTACTGGTTTGCCGCAGGGGGAGCTGCCGTAGCCGCCGCCATCCCTCTGCTGTGGAACTACTTCCTCAAGGACTACCAGAAGCAGCGCCTGGTGGCTCCTTATGACCCCAGTATAGACCCGGACGGCTGGGGCATAACCTGGCAGACTACTCAAAGTAAGCTCACCCTGGCCTCCGGCCGGCTCACCGGCGTGGATGAAGGACACTCTCCTTCCATATTCACCGGTAAGCACACGGACTTTATCTTCTCCTGCGTAGGGGAGAACCTGGGCATGATAGGCTGTATCGTGGTGATAGTGCTGCTGCTTATAATTATAATCCACTGTGTCCGGGTGGGCCTGAAGTCAGGCCGTACCTTCGACATGCTGGTGTGCATAGGCGTTGCCGCCGCAGTCACATTCCAAACCTTCATCAATATCGGCATGAATATCGGCATTACCCCCGTTATCGGCATCACTCTGCCTTTCTTCAGCTACGGGGGCTCCTCCATGGTGACCATGTTCGGCGCTATGGGCCTGGTGTCGGGAATAAAGTATAAGCTGAAACCGGAGCACTTCTCCCTTATATACTAAGCGGAACATGAAAATGTAACAATGCCCGGCAAGCCGAAGCTTCGGCTTGCCGGGCTTTTGCTGCTGTATATTCTATTCAGCCCCGCCTGAAATCATAGGTGCGGTACTGCACCGCTTCGGCCACGTGCTCCGGGCCAATGGCTTCGCTGCCGGCCAGGTCGGCGATGGTGCGGGCCACTCTCAGTATGCGGTCGTAGCTTCTGGCGGAGAGGTCCATGCTGTCAAAGGCGGCCTTCATCACCGCCTCGCTCTCTCCCTCCAGGACGCAGAACTCCCGCAGCTCCCGGCTGCCCATGAGGGCGTTGCACATGGCTCCGCTGCCATAGCGGCGGCGCTGTATCTCCCTGGCGGCGTCCACCCGCCCCTTTATACTGGCGGAGGCTTCCCCAGGGCGGCGGCTTTTAAGCTCCTGATAATCCAGGGCGGGCACTTCCACTATAAGGTCTATCCTGTCCAACAGTGGACCGGAGATACGGCTGTGATAGCGGCGAAGCTCGCTCTCCGTACAGCGGCAGCGACCGGAGGGGTGGCCGTACCAGCCGCATTTGCAGGGGTTCATGGCGCACACCAGCATGAATCGGCTGGGGAAGGTGACGGAGCCCGCCACCCTGGACACGGTGACCTGCCCGTCCTCCAGAGGCTGGCGCAGCACCTCCAGGGCCTCCCGGCTGAACTCCGGCAGCTCGTCCAAAAACAGCACACCGTTGTGGGCCAGACTAATCTCCCCTGGGCGGGGAGAGCTGCCGCCTCCGGACAAAGCGGTGGCGGACACGGTGTGGTGGGGAGAGCGGAAGGGACGACGGCAAACTATGGGCTCCTGGGGGCTGGTGAGCCCGGCCACGGAGTGTATCTCTGTGGACTCTATCATCTCCTGACGGCTCATATCCGGCAAAATGGTGGGCAGCCGCTTGGCCATCATGGACTTACCCGCCCCCGGCGGGCCCACGATGAGAATATTGTGGCCTCCGGCGGCGGCTATCTCCATAGCCCGCTTCACGTTTTCCTGGCCCTTCACGTCGGAAAAATCCAGTCTGGAGGCCGCCAGCTTTTCAATGTCCGGGGCTGGCGCCGGGCTTATGAGCTTTTCGCCTTTCAGGTGGGCTATGAGCTGAGCCACGCTGCCCACGGGATAGACTTTTATACCCTGGGCAAAGGCGGCCTCGGCGGCGTTGGCGGCTGGGAGATACAGCTCCTTAATGCCGCAGCGGGCGGCAGCCAGGGCCATGGGCAGAGCCCCAGGCACCGGGCGCAGCTCCCCCAGCAGAGACAGCTCTCCGAAAAAAGCGCAATCCGCCGACTGCCTCTCCAGCTCGCCGGAGGCGGAGAGTATACCCATGAGCATGGGCAGGTCGTAGACCGTGCCCATTTTCTTCTTGTCCGCCGGGGCCAGATTCACGGTGAGGCGGCTGACCGGAAAGCGAAATCCGTTGTTTTTTATGGCGGAGCGCACCCGCTCCCTGGATTCTTTCACCGCCGCATCCGGCAGGCCCACGATATCGAAGCCCGGCAGGCCCTTGGAGATATACACCTCCACGGCCACCTCATAGCCTCCCACTCCGCTGACGCCGAAGCTCTTTATCTTTGAAAACACCGGCTCTCACTCCTCTTTATCGGGAATGTTTTGTTATTGCTGTCCAAAGCTATTAATAATAACCGGAGGGCAGGCAGCCCTCCGGCCGGAACTTTCCGCTTATTCCTCTGTCTCCCCAACGATGGCAATGTGCAGCTCGTCCAGCTGTTTCTGTTCCACGGTGGAGGGGGCGCCCATCATTATGTCCTGGGCGTTCTTGTTCATGGGGAAGGGTATGACTTCCCGGATGCTCTCCTCCCCGGAGAGGAGCATGACCATGCGGTCCACGCCGGGGGCTATGCCTGCATGTGGGGGAGCGCCGTAGCAAAAGGCGTTGTACATGGCGGGGAACTTCTTCTTCACGTCCTCCTCGCCCAGGCGTACCATCTCAAAGGCTTTTATCATTATCTCAGGGTCGTGGTTACGAACTGCGCCGGAGCTGAGCTCCACGCCGTTGCATACCAGGTCGTACTGGTCGGCGGTGATGCTCAGGGGGTCTATCTCCCCGCGCTCCGCCTTCAGCAGCACATCCAGGCCGCCGGAGGGCATGGAGAAGGGATTGTGGCAAAACTCCAGCTCGCCGCTCTCCTCGCCTATCTCATACATGGGGAAGTCCACTATCCAGCAGAACTCGTAACGCTCCTTGTCCATGTGATTGGGACAGGCTGCGCCCAGCATCTTCCGCATGACGCCGGCGGTCTTTTGGGCGGCCTCCTTGGCTCCTGCGGCCACGCCTACCAGACAGCCCGGCTTCAGGCCCAGGGCAGTGACAACCTGCTCCTTGCGGTCAGCCAGGAACTTGGCTATGCCGCCGGAGAGCTCGCCGCTGTCGTCCAGCCTGAACCAATAGGGCTTGTATCCGGCCTGGACCTCCACGTCGGCGCAGAGCTTGTCTATATTCTTGCGGGTCAGGGCGCAGTCGCTGACCACAATGGCCTTGACGACGTTAGCTTCGGCAAGGGGGGCAAAGTCCACCCCGGCCACCAGGGCACTGATGTCCTGGACCGTGAGGTCTATACGCAGATCCGGCTTGTCGGAGCCGTACTTATCCATGGCCTCCAGATAGGGGATGCGGCGGAAGGGGGCGGTGGAGGCAATATTGTAGGTGCCGAATTTGGCAAAGATGGGGGGCAGCACATCCTCCAGCACGGCAAACACGTCGTCCTGGTCGGCAAAGGCCATCTCCATATCCAGCTGATAAAACTCGCCGGGGGAGCGGTCGCCTCTGGCGTCCTCGTCACGGAAGCAGGGAGCTATCTGGAAGTAGCGGTCAAAGCCTGCGGTCATCAGCAGCTGCTTGAACTGTTGGGGAGCCTGGGGCAGGGCGTAGAACTTGCCCGGGTGCTTTCTGGCGGGCACCAGGTAGTCCCTGGCTCCCTCAGGGGAGGAGGCGGTGAGTATGGGGGTGGTTATCTCCAAAAAGCCGTGCTCCGTCATGGCCTGGCGCAGAGCGGCCACCACGTTGCAGCGGAGGATGATGTTCTGCTTTACGGCGGGATTCCTCAGGTCCAGGTAGCGATAGCGCAGGCGCTGGGTCTCGTCGGCCTCACGGCTGCGGTTTATCTCAAAGGGCAGCTCATTGTAGCGGCACTTGCCCAGGACCTCTATCTTCTCCGGAACCACTTCAATATCGCCGGTGGCCTGCTTGGGGTTCTTGCTGGCCCGTTCCCGAACCAGGCCGTCCACCGCTATGGTGGACTCTTTGTTGATACCCTTCACCTGGGCCATCAGCTTTTCGTCCTCAATGACCACCTGAGTGGTGCCGTAGAAGTCCCGGACCACTACGAAGGCGAAGTTGCTGCCCACTTCCCGGACGTTCTCCATCCAGCCCACTATGCGGACCTTTTCCCCTACGTTTTCTATACGCAGCTCATTGCAGGTATGTGTACGGTTCTGTGTCATTTTCCAGTCTCCTCACTTTTCCCGGTTTATTCTTTTATAACGGCGCCGCTGTTGCGCTCTGTCACGGCGGCGGCGATGTGCTCTGCCGCCTGGGCAGGGCTGAGCTTCACCTGCTCTCCGCTGGACATATCCTTCACGGACAGCAGCCCTTCTTTTATCTCGTCTTCGCCCACCAGCACTGCAAAGGGGATGGAGAGCTTGTCGGCGTAGCTCATCTTGGCTTTGAACTTCTTCTTCTCACAGTAGAGCTGAGTGCGCACGCCGGCCTGGCGCAGAGCGGTGGCGGCAGATATGGCATAGCCCAGATCTTCGGTCATTGGGATGACCAGAGCGTCGCAGGGAGCGGTGATGAGCTCATCGGACAAGAGCCCCTGCTCACCCAAAACATAGAACAGCCGGGTGAGACCGATGGAGATGCCCACGCCGGGCAGCTGCTTGTCGGTGTAATATTCCGCCAGATTGTCATAGCGGCCGCCGGAGCAGACGGAGCCTATCTCCGGGTGCTCTGTCATCTCCGTCTCGTAGACGGTGCCGGTATAGTAGTCCAGGCCACGAGCGATAGTCAGATCTATGGCGAAATTTTCCTCCGGCACGCCGAAGTCGGCCAGATAGCGGGCCACGGTTTTCAGCTCGTCGAGGCCGGTGTCAAAGGTCTGATCCATGCCCCGGAAACGCTCCAGGGCGGCGATGACCTCGCTGTTGCTGCCCTTTATGGCCATGAAGTCCAGCACATTCTCCGCTTTACATGGGAGCATCTTCACCTCGTCTATAAGAAGCTGACGCACCTTTTCCGGGCCTATCTTGTCCAGCTTGTCCACGGTTCGCATGATCTCCCCGGCCTTTGCGCTCATGCCGTTCATGGAATAAAAGCCGTTGAGGAGCTTGCGGTTGTTCACCTTTATCCTGAACTTGCTGATACCCAGCTTTGTAAAGACGCTGTAGATTATGGCGGGTATCTCCGCCTCGTTTATGATATCCAGCTTACCGTCGCCGATAACGTCGATATCCGCCTGGTAGAATTCCCGGAAGCGGCCCCGCTGGGCCCGTTCCCCCCGGTAGACCTTGCCGATCTGATAGCGGCGGAAGGGAAAAGTCAGCTCGCCGTAATGGCCGGCCACATATTTTGCCAGAGGCACCGTAAGGTCGAAGCGGAGGGCCAAATCGCTGTCTCCCTTGGAAAAGCGGTATATCTGCTTTTCCGTCTCGCCTCCGCCCTTGGCCAAAAGCACCTCAGCGGATTCGATTATGGGGGTATCCAGAGGGGTGAAGCCGTAGACGCTGTAGCTTTGGCGCAGGACTTCCATCATCCGCTCCATTTTCATCTGAGAATCCGGCAGCAATTCCATAAAGCCGGAGAGTGTACGGGGTGATACCTTTGCCATGGATATATATTCCTTTCAGTCTTTTTCAACATATTATAAGTATACCAGGATATCCCTTTTGTCAATAGCGCAGGGAGAAAAAAAGGGGGAAATGGACAAAACACTGGCGCAGCACAGCTGCGCCAGTGACTCTCCGCCGAAGTCCGGCGGGTATCGGGCAAAGGGCCCTTATTGGATTTGGGGTCAACGCTTTTGGGGATTGACAATGTTGCGCCAGTCCAGATCGCCCCGGCGCAGACCCTGCACCAGCACCTCCGCCGTGGCGGCGTTGGTGGCAAAGGGGATCTGATACTGATCGCAGAGACGTTCTATCTTGTTAATATCGTCAAAACCCTTGGGGTTTGCGGGGTCGCAGAAAAACAAAACCAGGTCTATCTCGTTAAAAGAAATACGGGCGCCGATCTGTTGAGCCCCTCCCTGATCGGCGTGGAGGTACAGGGTGATGGGCAGCCCTGTAGCTTCGGAGACCAGTTTGCCGGTTACGTGGGTCGCACATAGGGAATGTTCAGCAAGAATACCGCAGTAGGCGATGCAAAACTGCACCATCAATTCCTTCTTCCTGTCGTGGGCCATCAACGCAATGTTCATACTTTACTCCATTTCACATTATACTCTAGCCAAAAATCATCCATTCAACTAATTATATACAAAAAAGAGAACTTATGCAAGTGTTTTTACTGCCAGTTTACTGGAAATTCACAATCTAATTTCTGGAAAACGAGCTCTCATTTTAGCAGAGTCATTTCCTCTTCCGAGGTGTCGCTGTATCCCCGGATGGTAATATAGGCGTCCATGATATCCCTGGCCATAAACTGGACATTGGCGCCGGCGCCGCCTCGCTCCACCACTACGAAGATAGCCACTTCAGGGTCGTCATAGGGGGCGTAGCACATGAACAGACCGTCGTTCTGGATGTTCTCGCCCTTCTGAGCCGTACCGGTCTTGCCGGCCACTTCCCAATCGCAGTCCACCCAGTGGACCACGTTTTTGTCGTTGTGAGCCCAGTCGTGAAGCACCTCGTACATACCCTCGTGTACAGCGGCCCAGTTGTAATCTGCGCTCTCCACGGTGCTGAGTATTTCCGGCTCGCGCTCATAGAGCTTCTCGGAATAGTCGTAGCTGCGTATGGACTTGAGGATGGAGGCGGAGTAGCGGGTGCCGCCGTTGGCAACGGTAGCGCAATATTCCGCCATTTGCAGGGGGGTAAAGATACTGTCGGCCTGGCCGATGCCGGCCTGCAAAGTATCGCCTATACGCCACTCGGTGCCGGCGTAATCGGCGTGGTTTGCCTGATTGGACATGTTGCCTGTGGTCTCCACCAGCTCTATGCCGGTGGACACTCCCAGAC